>CAYNUM010000173.1:0-5653 GCA_964400025.1 uncultured Croceivirga sp. | reverse complement strand
CCTTCTTGTAATCCTTCGCATGGTCCTTTGCAGTTACCCAAATGAAATTCCAGACATTTTTTGAACTTGCCGGCTTCTATTTTTTGGGTAGAAAGGTCGTAGTTACAGGTTCGTAGTGGATATACACTTTTAATCAAATCCAGTAAGGTTCTAACGGTACGCATACTGGTGTACGGGCCGTAGTATTCTGAACCATCTTTAATCAATTTTCTTGTCGGGAAGATTCTTGGAAAGCGCTCGTTCTTCAAACATATCCACGGATACGATTTATCATCTCTCAAAGAGACGTTGTATCTAGGACGATACTTTTTTATTAAACTATTTTCCAATAAAAGCGCATCTGATTCACTAGCAACAACTATGTGCTTAATGGTCACGATTTTTTTGACCATTACACGAGTCTTGCCATATTCGTGTTTTTTGGTAAAGTAAGAGGTTACCCTCTTTTTAAGATTTTTCGCCTTTCCTACGTAAAGTATCTTTTCCTCAACATCATAAAATTGATAAACTCCAGGATTGGTTGGCAATGAGCTGAGTTGGACGTCGATGGGAACCCTAGACATGTTCTTGAAGCAGAAATTTAGTTCAAATATGAAGGTACTATGTTTTTTTAAACTGTCTTTCGATTAGTACAAGAGCAGTGTAGATAAAAATCTAGCTTCTCTCTTTTGTAAGATTTATCGTTAATGTTTTGGTAAAAAATGCATTTCAACCGATAAACGACGCACTTCATGGGGGTATTCAGGCAAAAATATGTTATCTTTAGAGCAAGTTTAGGTTAAGACATGGAAAATTATCTTATAGTTTTGGGCATGTACCTAATTTTAATGCTTTTCTTCAAGATATTCTTTGCAGTATCTACGAAAGACTAAGATTATTATTGGTTCCCCACCACCCTTACCAAATCTACATTGTTGTAGATGAACAAAAATCAATTAAGGCTACACTACAAAGAGAAAAGAGATTCACTTTGCTCTGAGCACGTTAGTGATTTTAGTATTTGTATCGCAAATTTAGCGCTCGAGATTCCTATTTGGAACAACACTTTTTATCACATATTTCTTTCTATTTTCAAGAATAAGGAAGTAGATACCCAACCATTGTTATCTATTCTACATGGAAAAGATAAGAATGTGGTCTTATCCAAAACATTTCCAAAACGAAGTCTTAAAAACTATCTGTTAACTGATAGCACCATAATAAAGGAAAATCGCTTGGGAATACCTGAGCCTGAGGGTGGTATTGAGATTAAGGAAGACCGATTAGATGTTGTTTTTGTTCCATTATTGGCATTCGATTCTTATGGGCATCGAGTTGGCTACGGAGGAGGCTATTATGATGTATTATTGTCCAAATGCAGAAAAGATACCCTTAAAATAGGCTTGTCATTTTTTGAAGCAGAAAGTAATATCGATAACATCGACGAACACGATATCCGACTGGATTACTGTATTACCCCGACCAAGGTTTATGAATTTTGAACCTCGTCTTTTGCAAAGGCCTTTTTGTTAAAGAGCAATAAAACGCCTACACCCACACTGATAGCTGTATCGGCTATGTTGAAAATAGGTTCAAAAAAACGAAAGTTCTTTCCTCCAAACCAGGGTACCCATTCAGGCCAAGTCGTATCTATCAAAGGAAAATATAGCATGTCAACCACTTTTCCATAGAAAACCTTTCCATAGGGTTCATCAGAAAAAAGGGTGGCGATTTGATGATTACTATCATTGAAGATAGTACCGTAAAACACTGAATCTATAATATTACCTAGCGCCCCGGCAAAAATCAGAGAAACCGCAAAAATGAGCACACCAGGTGATTTTTTCTTTATGATATCATGGAGCCAATAGCCTATTCCTGCAATGGCGAACAGTCTGAAAATTGTTAAAAATAGTTTGCCAGACGACTCTGAAATGGGCAGTATATCACTGAGTTTTGTACCCCATGCCGCTCCTTCATTTTCAATAAATAAAATTTTAAACCATGAGAAAACCTGAATCGATTCACCAAGCACAAAATTTGTTTTTATGTATATCTTGCTGATTTGGTCAATCAGTAAAACTATGATTATAACGACCATTGATTTTTTAAGGGTCATTTGAAAATTTTATTGGGTTTAAAAATAACTAATTTGCAATTAGGGGTAATTAATAAAAATATCTCCTTCTATTGATTGAATATCAAACTGTTGATGACCCTTTGGTACATTATTCCGGTATACCTTTCCATATTCACTGATTGCCTTTATCTTACCTTTAATATTATGCAATGCAATTTTACCCTTTTGGGTTCTTACACTAACTTTTTTAGAAACCGCAATCAAAGAACAATTGCCATCGGAAAGGGAAATGAAAAGGTCGTCATACTTTCCTTTAGCTATTACCGAAGTATTTGTCCCGTAGATAGAAGCGGTCATGTATTCAGGTAGAGTAACTTTTAGTGCAATTGAAGTTACCTTAAGGGCGCTAAATTTATATCTTGGATCTTTGAAATTGGGGAGTAATTCCGTACTTACTAAAATATTCTTTCCATTTTCTTCCATATTAATGACCAAATCTTTCACATCTTCTCCTTCCATGGAAGCCTCTACTTTCAAAACATTGCTTTGGCGTGTGTCCAATGATAGTTCGAAACACTTGCTAGCATCAATTTGTAGATGTTTAGTGTAAGTGTTAGTCAAGGCTTTTTCAACCAGTTTCTGGCAAAAACCTAGTTGGTTGATTAACAAAAAAGAAAATATAACAAGGGTTTTATGCATGTACACCTTGCCTTATTTGATACTTATTATTTCTGCATGTTCTTTGCTTCAATACTTAAAGTAGCGTGTGGAACCAGTTTTAGCCGTTCTTTGTTGATCAGCTTACCGGTCACTCGGCATACACCATAGGTCTTGTTTTCTATTCGAAGTATTGCATTTTTTAAATCACGAATAAACTTTTCTTGACGAATGGCCAATTGGGTATTCGCCTCCTTGCTCATTGTTTCAGAACCCTCTTCGAATGCCTTGAATGTAGGAGCCGTATCGTCAGTGCCATTATTTCCATCATTCATGTAAGAGCTTTTCAACAGCTCTAAATGCTTCTGTGCCTTTTCAATTTTTGCCTCTATCAACTCTTTGAATTCTGCCAAATCTTTGTCTGAATATCTAACTTTTGTGTCCTGCGCCATAACTCAATGTTTTTGAATGAATAGTTTTGTTTGTACATCGTCGAAGGCAATATCTGTGCCTTCTTCCATTTTTTCTTCAAGGGTAAGCACTTCGGTCAAGGTCTCACTTTTGAGGTACTCTTCATTACCCTCAATGGCCTTTTCAACTTGCCCATCCTTTAAAATCTTTAGTTCAATTTTGTCGGTTACCTCTAAGCCTGATTCTTTTCTTAGATTCTGGATTCGGTTCACCAATTCTCTCGCAATTCCCTCGTTACGAAGCTCATTATCGATACCAATATCCAAAGCCACGGTCAGGGAACCAGAGTTGGCCACCAACCATCCCTCAATATCCTGAGAGGTAATCTCTAGATCGGACAACTGTAAAATAAGACTTTTATTTTCCAGATTAAGGGTTATTTCGCCCTCTTGCTCAATTTTCTGGATGTCTTCCTGTTCCAATTTATTTACTGCCTGGGCAATAGCCTTCATATCGCGACCATATTTTGGCCCAAGTGTTTTAAAATTCGGTTTGATTTGTTTGACCAGAATGTCGGAAGCATCTTCCATTAGTTCTACCTCCTTTACATTAACTTCAGCCTTGATCAATTCAACTACAGATGCCAACACGTCTTTTTGGTGCACGCTCAATACGGGAATCATCACCTTTTTTAAAGGTTGACGCACCTTAATTTTTTCCTTTTGCCGAATAGAAAGCACAAGGGATGACACCTTTTGCGCGGTCTGCATTTTCTCTTCCAAAGCCTTGTTAACGGTATTGGCTTCTGAGGTTGGGAAATCTGCCAAGTGTATGCTTTCGAAATTTTCTTTCTGGGTTGCCGCGTTTAAATCTTTATACAGTCTTTCAGCGAAAAACGGCGAGATTGGTGCAATTAATTTTGCCGTCGTTTCCAAACAATGGTATAGGGTTTGGTACGCCGAAATTTTATCTTTTTGATAGTCCCCTTTCCAAAAACGTCTTCGACTTAGTCGAACAAACCAATTACTTAGGTTTTCTTGTACGAAATCAGAAATTGCCCTTGCTGCTTTCGTAGGTTCATAATCAGCATACGCATCATCAACCAACTTAATCAATGTATTTAGTTCAGAAAGAATCCATTGGTCAAGTTCAGGTCTTTCATTTAGCGGAATTTCTTCTTCAGCATAGGTAAACCCATCAATATTGGCGTATAGTGCGAAAAAGGAGTAGGTGTTGTAAAGTGTGCCGAAAAACTTTCGCTTTACTTCAGCTACACCTTCTATGTCAAATTTCAAATTATCCCATGGATTGGCATTTGATATCATATACCATCGCGTGGCATCGGCACCGTGCTCTTCCATGGTTTTAAATGGGTCCACCGCGTTACCTAGCCTTTTTGACATTTTTTTCCCATCCTTATCCAAAACAAGTCCGTTTGAAACCACGTTCTTGTAGGAAACACTATCAAAAACCAAGGTGGCAATGGCATGTAGGGTATAAAACCACCCTCGTGTCTGGTCAACCCCTTCAGCAATGAAATTAGCTGGAAATGCCTCTCCACCTTCAATCAGCTCCCTATTTTCGAAAGGATAGTGCCATTGGGCATAGGGCATCGAACCACTATCAAACCAAACGTCGATAAGGTCTGATTCGCGTTTCATGGGTTTGCCTTTGGAAGAAACCAAAGTAATTTGATCGACAATATTCTTATGAAGGTCTATTCTATCATAGTTCTCTTCACTCATATCGCCAACGACAAAATCCTCAAAAATATCCTTCTCCATGAATCCAGCATTTACTGCTTTAGTCATTTCAGATTTTAGTTCCTCTACAGAACCAATAATCATAGCTTCTTGCCCATCTTCGGTACGCCAGATGGGTAGGGGAATACCCCAATAACGAGAGCGTGAAAGGTTCCAATCGTTGGCATTGGCCAACCAATTGCCAAATCGTCCCTCTCCTGTTGACTTCGGTTTCCAATTGATAGTTTGGTTCAATTCAAACATTCGGTCTCGAACCTTGGTAATCTCAATGAACCATGAGTCTAGTGGGTAGTAAAGAATAGGTTTATCGGTACGCCAACAATTTGGATAGCTATGCAGGTATTTTTCTACCTTAAAAGCTTTGTTTTCGGTCTTTAACTTTATTGCAATTTCAACATCGACCGATTTCTCCGGGGCCTCACCATTTTCGTAATATTCATTCTTAACGTACTTGCCTCCAAATTCCTTTAACTCTGGTCGAAATTTACCCTGCAGGTCAACTAGAGGAACGGCATTGCTGTTTTCGTCAAGCACCAACATTGGGGGTACAGGCGGATTGGCCTGTTTTGCTACCATGGCATCATCAGCACCAAATGTTGGTGCGGTGTGAACGATACCAGTACCGTCTTCTGTAGTGACAAAATCTCCTGCAATAACACGAAAGGCGTTCTCAGCATTTTGATAGGGGGTGGCATAGTCAATCAATTGATGATATCGAATGCCAACTAAGTCAGAACCTTTGGCTTCTGCAACCACCTGAAAT
>CAYNUM010000172.1:0-5693 GCA_964400025.1 uncultured Croceivirga sp. | reverse complement strand
TTGGTTTTTAAATGGTAATGGGTTTCACCATCATGTTATCGAAAAACCAAACGGTAATTTATTAGTTACCATTAATGATGCTTCGAAAAGCACCGTTGAGGATGTTGTTGTTGAGATTGATAGAAGTTCAGGGACTTTTGCAAATACTTGGGATTTGAACAATTCATTGGATAACTCAAGAAGGGCTTGGCCTACAGACCTTGCCGATTTAGACATTGACTGGTTTCATGCGAATTCTATAGAGTATAGCCCTAACGACGACGAAATTATTGTTTCAGGAAGAACCCAAGGCATTGTTAAGCTAAATGCCCAAAACGAGGTGAGTTATATATTGGCTCCGCATCGAGAGTGGAATACCTCTGGTTTGGGAGTTGACTTGACACAGTTTTTGTTAACACCATTGGATGCTAATGATAATCCCATAACAGATTTGGATGTGTTGGATGGTGCTACCAACCACCCAGATTTTGAATGGTCTTGGTACCAGCATTCTCCTATTTTAATGCCCAACGGAAATTTGATGGTTTTTGATAATGGAGATAATCGTAATTATACGAATGCCGGCCCCTACAGTCGAGCCGTCGAGTACGAAATTGATGAAGTAAACAAAACCATTAAACAAGTTTGGAGCTATGGCAAAGAACGAGGAGAAGAGGCTTATGCCCGTATTGTTTCAAAAGTGAGTTATGTTCCTGAAAACAATACTGTGCTGTTTACTCCAGGTTCATCAGTGAGCGCCGGGGTACCGGCAGGAAAGGTCATTGAAGTTGACTATGATACTCAAGAGGTGGTATTCGAAGCGACAATCAATCCTCCTAATTCGGTGTTCAATATCAGCTTTCACAATGTGCTGAGAATTGGGCTCTATGAATGAATTAACCTAAAGACATTAGTTTAAGGGCTGTTGTTGCGTAACACAATGGGTCATCCCACCATTGGCATAGGCATTTCTGAAATCAATGCCGACCACTGTGCGATTAGGATAGAGACTTTGAAGTTTTTGTAGGGCAACCGTGTCATTAGGGTCGCTATAGATAGGAACAATAACCTTGGTGTTGGCAATGTAGTAGTTACAGTATGAACCTTTGTAGCCGAGGTCTTGACCGTAAGTGGTGATTACATTTTCTTGCGTTAAGGGCAAAGTCAAAAAGGAATAGGCTTCGCCTTCTCTGTTTTTGGCAGCATACAACTTCTCGATATCGGACTGTAAAACATCATAAGCTAAAAGATCGGCATTTTCCATGGTAACTATGGTGTTGGCATTACCAAATCGCGCAAAACCATCGATATGTTGATCGGTAATTTCCAATCCGGCCTGGCCGTCAAGCCATATAAAGTTGGTCGCGCCTAGATACTTGGTGAAAATAGCTTCTGCCTCGGCTTGGGTCATGCCTGGGTTACGGTTGTTGTTCAATATAGAGCTTTTGCAGGCCATTAATGTACCATGGCCATCAAACTCTACACTGCCACCCTCATTGATCATGATGCTTGTTAAATCGATGACTTCAATGTTTTGATCTTGTCCAATTTTTGAGGGTATGGCGTTACAATTTTCGAAGTCAGCTTTATTGCCCCAACCATTGAAGCCCCAATTTTGAATGACTAGATTGTTTTGCTTGTCATAGACATAAATTGGACCATTGTCCCTTATCCAGAAATCATCAGTAGGGTATACTTTAAAATCAACTTGATTCATGTTCAACGACGCTCCTTCAAGGAGTGCTATGATTCTACTTTTTTCGATGTTGTCGTAGGCGATAATGTGCACTTTTTCACTTGTGCTTAATTCTTTGGTCAACGACACCCAGGTAGGGTCAAGTTCGTTTCGAAATTGAGGGCCATATTGGTACTGGTGTGGCCATTGTAACCATGTACCTTCATGAGGTTCGCTTTCTTCCGGAAAAGTGTAAAGCACTTCGGTCACTGTATTTATTTCTTCCGAAGTTGTTTCCTCATTGGAAGGGTTAGTCATTTTCGCATTTTGCGAGGCCACTGATTCCTCTTCACAAGAGCTGTTAAGAACTAAAAGAAAAATAAATAAGTTGATGTTCATCGTAAACTTCATCTAGTTGCCATCTTTATAAGTAAAACGTATTAATACCGAAAAGATGTGCTTAATGGTACAATTGTTACACTACCATAAAGATGTGACCTCTTCTTTATTCATATACTGAGCCTCTTTTCAAAGAGTCATTACAATTGTTTTGATAATGGACCATTTAACCGTCATTCGTCGGCCACAATGGTATTTATTTCTTCTATGATAATGTGCCCTGATGCTGACAATTGCTCGTATTGATATATCATTGCCTCGAACTGAAACGCGGCAACACTCACAACATTTCGATAAGGGATCGAGGCCGTATACTTTGCAAAGGATTCAAAATATTCTGATTGTGGGGTTGCCCTAAGCTTTAGGGAATCTGGTGGCACAAATGCATAAGCCAACATAAGGGATCGATCAAACTGGGTGGAGAGATAGGCTTCTTGGTCTTCGGCAAAATCGTTGTAGTTCTTTTCATTATGAGCAATCTGCCCTATCTGGGCATGGTAATTGGCGAGTAAAGAATCCAAGGGGGTGTTGTTGATCTTGCCAAAATATCGCGAATTTTTCAGCGCTTCGTACCCTCCGGTATTCGGTTTAAAATAGTAATCGAAAAAAGCAAAACCAGTGGCCATGAACAGGGAGAGATTAGCGCTTTCCGTTTTATCGAGCATGCTTTTTCGCGCTTTTTTACAATCCTTCAATGTTTTCGTTCTACCATCTATCATTTGTTCCAATTGCAGCAAATCTTCCTGGGTGTGTGACTTGATTTTGACTAAGTATTCGTTAAGGGCCTTTTCGTCTTTTCGGTTTTCATTCCAATTGTTGATCTGTAAGGCAATGAGAATACCGATGACCACTAGGGCAATCTCCCCAAGAGCATACTTGATATATTTACTTTTCATATTGTCTGAAAGAAGATTATGACGAATTTGTCTAAAGAATCGAAACATTGGTTATGGTTAGGAAGGAGCGGAAATGAAACTATCCCAAACTCATTTCTCAGTGATGTACCCTCTAAGTTAACCAACAAATATTTAAATAGGTGTAGCTATGGAAATTTGTAGTAGTCTGAAGCTTAATCCGCAAGGGCTTTAAGTAGTTGCTTCGGTGAGAGATATTCGAAATAACGGTCAGTTACTTCAAATTGTTCGTTCAACAAAACCATGGCGGGAAGCGAGAAGGGCCTATTTTTACGTGAAGCCAAGAGCAGCGCTATTTGATGGGTTGGATTTCTCGATTTTCCTATCTGTTCATTAATGAAAACTTCGCCCCCAAATTGAATCGAATCAGTAGATTCAGCATTCATTTTTACGGCGTAGTAATTATTGGTAAGAGAGTGAATTACCCCAGTATCCTTAAAGGCGGCCTTGTCCATTTTTTTGCAATAGGCACACCAGTCTGCGTAGAAATCAATGAAGACTTTTTTTGGTCTTAGGTTCAGGGAATCTTCCAGTTGTTCAAAACTGAGCCACTGTACTTCGTTTTCTTGTGCAGAGCCACCAGTGCTCAGAATAAGAACTACGAACAACATTAGTTTTCCTGAGCTGGAATAAACTCTCTTTGTATTTACCAAACCAAACTTCAATACTCTTCTTGTTTTAATGAAGCTTCCCAAATTTTAGGCCAAAGAATACAGCGCGTGGGGCATCTGGACCGTAAATATAATCGGAATCCCGGCCTGGGCCAATATCAAAATCATCCTGGAAACTGTTGAAAATATTGGTGACCCCTCCAGAAACAGTAACCATAAATGAGTCGTTGAAGTCAAAATGTGTTTCCAACTTAATGTTCATATCAAAAAAAGAACCTGAATCATTTAATTCTAAAAACCCGTTATCACTAATAACTCTTGGCACGGTCATATTGCCCGTGTAGGTTCCAGTAATATCCATATTGAATTTTTTACTGGGTATCCAAGTTGTATTCAAGTACCCATAAAAGTTGGGTACGCGTACGAACTCATCGATAATGATATCACTTTCTCCTGGGGTACCATCGCTTTCGAAAAGCAGTTGAGGTTCATCCCATTCCGTACGTTGTAGAGTACCCCCTAGTTGAAAACGCCATTCTGGGCTTGGTGACAGTCCCAATTCGATATTGGAACCGTATACTCGAGCCCCCTCTCCATTTCTAACTTCCTCTAAAATGGAACCATTGGCAAGAACAGCCCCGGTACTTACCAAGGTAAACGGATCTTCCAAAATGGTATAGAAGCCTTCGAGTAATACATCGAATTGCAACAGGTCTTTTGTTTTGGAATAATTCAAAGAACCTGTAAATGCATTTGAAAATTCGGTATCAAGATCGTCTGATAATATTACAAATTGTGGCTCACCTCCTACACTTGAGATATGAAGATCTTCATTAAAGGTTTGTGGAGCCCTAAATCCTCTAGCATATCCACCTCGCAAGCGCCATTCATCCGAAAGTTTATAAGACAATGTAATTCTGGGTGAGAGGGCCGTTTGGCTCAAATCCAAATCCCTATCGATACCTCCAACAGAATAATCTCCCTGTACATTTACATTATCAAGTCTGGCCCCTAATAAGGCCGAAAAAGCATCGGTTGGTTTCCATTCATATTGAGCGTAACCCCCCAGAGTATTTACGCGCTGGTCAACAAGGCGATTATAACCGGGTATCTGATCTTCAGTAGAACTGTAATTGAATTCCGCTCCAGCGGTAAGCACGTCATTATTTTGAAAAGTCTTGGTCAATTGTAAGCCATTCACCCAGGCCAAGTCTTTGGTCGTACCGAAAGCGTTATTTGCCAATAAACTGTCTTCTCTTGTTCTTGCTCCGCCCAATCCTCCGTAATAACTATCGCGATTGGTATATGAGGCCGAGGTATAAATTTGGGTCTGTTGCGTACCATCTTTACTATTGAGTTCGTAATCTGCACCACCAATGAAGGTATCATGATCCAATTCTTCAGTAATATCGGTGAATTGTGGTGCCAGTTCCAAGCGGTCACCACCCCTTCGGTACTCGCGAATGGCATTCAAATTCAATGATATTCGACTTCTATCCGTTGGTTTTAAAAAGGCTTTGGCCCCAACCGTTGTATTCCGCAATTCAACCAATTCCGTAAAACCATCATCATTGGCATCGTAGGCTTCTCGATTTCTATAAGCACCAAATAAGGTCACCCCACTTTTTAGGTCATCGGCCACAATGGAACTATTAAAATTTACAATCCTATCTAGGGCATCGCCATCGACTATGGCTAAGTTGCTACCTATTTCCCAAGTATTGAGAATAGGATCTTTAGTAATGATATTTACCGTTCCGGCGATGGCATTCGACCCATAAAGTGCAGAACCACCACTTCTAACCACCTCTACACGCTCAATGATATTGGTTGGAATTTGTTCCAAGCCATAAACGCCCAAAAGTGACGTAAAAATAGGTCGACTATTCAGGAGAATCTGGGTGTAAGCCCCATCAAGACCATTTAACCGTACCTGTGTAAAGCCACAATTTTGACAATTGGTCTCCACACGAACCCCTGGCGCAAAGTTCAAGCCTTCAGCAACAGTTATGGATTGTGTGGCGGTTAATAGTCTTGGTTTTAAAGAAGAAACGACTACAGGAGTACTTTTTCGTTCCACCCGGTTTCGAGTGGCACTTATGACTACTTCATCCA
>CAYNUM010000171.1:0-5745 GCA_964400025.1 uncultured Croceivirga sp. | reverse complement strand
AGCCAAAATTTTGGCTGCCTCCTTGGTTTTGATAGGCATGTATCTTTACCTGCAAGTAAGGCAAAGAAAATACCTAAAACTGGTTGCAGGTAAATAAAAGCTCCCACGGTACTTGCCCTTAATTGGGTAAGCGCAAAAATATTGAACAGGTAGGTACAAAAGGTAGTGCCAACAACTACAAATGCGATGACCCCATAAACCCTTAATGGCATATTCACCCAATCAATAGTCGACACTTCTGCATAGGTTATGGGCAAATTGATGAAGATGGCCACGGTAAACAACCACTTCATCAAAGTAAAGGGATGATATTTCGCCAGTAGTTTTTTGACCACGATTAGATAGCCTGCGTATGCGGTAGCGTTTACAATAAAAAGTAAATTACCTAATGGTATGTTTGGGGCATCTTGGCGAATTTCCGCGCCAAAAAGTACCAGCCCCAAGGCTCCTACAAAACCCAATAAAATTCCGAGTGCCTTGTTCCAAGTGATTCTTTCTTTTAAAAACAATGCTGATAACAGCACTACCAAAATAGGACTAATGGTGATTAATACCGAACTATTGATAGGTGTTGAAAGTTGTAAACCCTTGAAAAAGGCGAGCATATTGACAACCATACCCAGAACGGCTGCTGCGAGCATTCTGAGCCAGTCTTTTCTCTCAATCTTTTCTTTAGGCCCAAAAAAGGAAATACCCCAAAATAAAATGGCAGCACCACTTACCCTAAGAAAAATAAATCCAATGGGGGGCACATAATGAGGCATAACCCCTTTGGCCAAAGTGTGGTTGATACCATAAATCATGGTCGCCCCAATGGCCGCTAAAAATGCTAAAGTTCGTTTGCTCATCCGTGCAGGGCGGCTTTGGCACCTTCGACCTGTTTCTTGGCGTTACCAATAAAGATTTGGTCACCAACAACGATCACAGGCCTCTTTAAAAAAGTATAATGCCCAATTACTATTTTCTTGAAATCATCTTCTGATAACTCTTGATTGTTGAGACCCCGTTGGCGAAAGAGCATAGCACGACGACTAAAGAGCGACTCGTAGCTATCCGTTAGCGAACGCATGCTTTCCAATTCCTCAGGAGTTACCCCTTTCGATTTAATTTCACGCAGCTCAATACCATCTAAAGGTTCCAATTCTTTCAAAATCTTTTGACAGGTCTTGCAAGTTTCTAAGTGGAATATTGTTTTCATAGTTCAATTAGAGTTTTCATTTTATTCATAAATACGAATTACCTGCCCGTTGTCCTTTCCTAAAACGCTTCTCTCGTAGCCCTTCACCACTTTGGCCATAGGAACCGGGTTGTGACCTGGAAAATAACTTCTATATTTTTCATAGGCATCTTCGACCATACCCGCCGAAACCACGTTAAGTCGATGCCCGTTATTAAGTTCTAACGCTGCGGCCTGCACAAAGCTATGAATTGCCCCGTTCACCATGGCTGCGCTTGCCGTTTTTTCTACAGGATCATCAGCCAAAATGCCTGTGGTCAGTGTAATGGACCCACCGTGATTCAGATGTTTCAGGCCAATTCGGGCTAAGTTGACCTGACCCATCAATTTACTTTTGATTCCGATATAATAATCCTGCTCAGATAAGTCTTCAAATTTATCCCATTTGGCCTCACCAGCGATATTGATAATGGCATCAACCGCACCCGTAGTTTCGAATAGTTTTTGAATGGATTGGGTTGAGGCTATGTCAACAGTTACATCTCCACTCGTTCTGGCTGCAATGATAATGTCATGGTCTTCCTTGAGGAATTTGGCAATGGTTTTTCCAATGGTTCCGTTACCCCCGATAATAATAATTTTCATCTGTTCAAAAGTTTATGCTTATTTCACATTTCTAGCTTAGTGCAAATTCCACAGCTGCCTTGGTATGTAATAATGTCGTATCGAACGAAGGCATGGAAATGGTCTTTGCCGGAAGTAAAATAGGAAACTCCGTGCAACCCAAAACAACACCCTCGGCACCTTCATTTTGAAGTCTTTTTATAATGGTCAAACATTTTTCCTTCGCTGCTTCGGTAAATTGACCTTTGACCAATTCGTTAAAGATGAGGTCTTGCAGATATTGGCGTTCTTCCGAATTTGGGATTAAGGTTTCAATATTGAATTGATCTTTCAGAATATCCACATAAAAACCCTTTTCCATGGTGAACTGTGTTCCTAAAAGTGCAACTTTTTTGAGACCTTGTTTTTGTATTGCACTGCCCACAACCTCGGTTAAGTGCAAAAAGGGAATGGTCGTCGCTTGCCGAATAGCTCCGCTTACCAAATGCACCGTATTAGTTGCCAAAATCAGGCAATCGGCCCCTACACCTTCCAATTTTTTGGCTTCTTCAGCCATCATATGACCAAGACCCGCCCAGTCATCTTTGTTAAAGAAACGCTCTACTTCACTGAAATCGACAGAACTCATTAAAATCTTTGAAGAATGATTGCCCCCCAATCGTTCAGCAACCAATGTATTCAGATACTCGTAATAAAATTTGGTGGACTGCCAACTCATTCCACCCAGAATTCCAATAGTTTTCATGTGTTTGAGGTTTTTGATAAAAAATTCATGCTCGTTTCAGTCTTATTTGATTTTAGAAAGTGCTTCGGCCCCTTCAATTCGCAAGTTTTGCAACCATCTTTCAATCCAGGAGGTCAAATCCCTTTTCTTCGACCTTTTTTGAGGCAATACGCAATCAACGGTACATTCCATTTTAAGTAACTTTTATATTTATATTTCGCAAAATCTCGATATGTTCTGTCAAAATTTAGAGCTCTACGAGTAACGTATCTAAGTAACGCTTTATCACCTCTTCATTTCTTTTATAATAGGTCCATTTACCGTGTCTTGTGGGTATCACCAGTTTTGCATTTTGCATGGCATTCAAATACGTTGATATGGTCGATTGTGATAATCCGGCCTTATCTTGAATATACCCTACACAAACACCGTCATCAAAATGATCTATATCTTGATGTGGTGGAAAATGAGCCTCAGGTTCCTTTAGCCATTTTAGAATTTGAACCCTGGTACTGTTCGACAAAATTTTGCTGATTTCAACTATATTCACAAGGTAAAATTAATATAATATATTTACATATCTAGAATATTAGATATGTCTTAACATCAATACTATGCAACAGCTCTTTACCATTACTCGTCAAAACCGAAAAATTCTGTACAAATTTCTGACGAACGTCCCGGAGGAAGCATTATATAGCATTCCCAAAAACTTCAACAATAATATCTGGTGGAACATTGCGCATGTCGTTGTTACGCAACAAAAACTGGTATATGGACTTAGTGGAAAACCCTTGAATATTTCAGAGGAATGGGTCAACGGCTATCAAAAAGGAACGGTCCCGGGCGAGAAACCAACTTCAGAGCAGCTAGAAGAACTAAAATCACTGATGTTCGACTTGCCTGAAAAGACCATTTCAGACTATGAAAATGGGCTTTTCGATGGATTTAAGTCATATATGACCACTCCTCAAGTGGAATTGAATTCGGTTGAAGATGCCATAGCTTTTAATGTTTTTCATGAGGGATTACATTTGGGAAGTATAATGGCATTGGTGCGTGCAGTAAAAGCGTAATTTTACGCCCGAATTTCGAACAAAGCTAGATGAGCAAGAAAGATTTACGATTTAATAGCAAGACTATTCACGGAGGCCAACAACCTGATGCGGCCTACGGGGCAGTGATGCCCCCTATTTATCAAACCTCTACCTATGCACAAAGTACACCAGGAGGGCATAAGGGGTTTGAATATTCTCGAAGTGCAAATCCGACACGAACTGCTTTGGAAAATGCATTGGCGAGTATTGAAAATGGTAACTATGGCTTAGCTTTTGCTAGTGGCCTTTCAGCCATCGATGCAGTGATAAAGCTTCTAGAACCAGGGGATGAGGTCATTTCTACCAACGATTTGTACGGGGGTAGTTACCGCCTGTTTCGTCAAGTTTTTGAGAAGTTTGGAATCACTTTTCATTTTATGGGCATGCAAAGCGTCGACGCCATTGCTGAAAAAGTAAATGAAAACACGAAATTGATTTGGGTCGAGACTCCGACCAACCCGATGATGAACATCATCGATATCCAATCCATCGCAAGCCTGGCAAAAGACAAGGACCTCTTATTGGCAGTAGATAACACTTTTGCCACTCCATATTTGCAACGCCCATTGGATTTAGGGGCCGATATTGTGATGCACTCTGCCACCAAATATCTTGGAGGCCATAGTGATGTGGTCGTTGGAGCCTTAATCGTAAAGGATAAGGACTTGGCAGATAAGCTATACTTCATTCAGAATGCCAGTGGGGCCGTTTGCGGACCGATGGACAGTTTTCTGACTCTTCGTGGAATAAAGACCTTACACGTGCGCATGCAACGCCATGCTGAAAATGGTAAGGTCATAGCCGAGTACCTGAGAAGTCATCCTAAAATTGAAAAAGTGTACTGGCCCGGTTTTGAAGACCACCCCAATCATGATATCGCAAAGGCACAAATGGATGATTTTGGTGGTATGATATCCTTTATTCCAAAAGGGAGTTCTTTTGAGGATGCTGTCAAAATCGTGGAAAAATTAGAAGTCTTTACCCTTGCAGAATCGTTGGGAGGTGTGGAAAGCTTAGCGGGTCATCCTGCTAGCATGACCCATGCCAGTATTCCAAAAGAAGAACGTGAAAAGAGTGGTGTGGTTGATGCCCTGATTCGATTAAGCGTTGGTATTGAAGACGCTGACGATCTTATCGCTGATTTGGAACAGGCCATAGGCTAAGGTCAAAAATCAGGTCTAGTTAAAGATTTGACAAAAAATTCCCTGATAATTATATAAATGGCATAATTTTGCCGTTATATTTTTAATTTGATAAAACAGGGCCTGTTTTAAGGGCATAAATTAACAACTTACCAAATCCTTTTATGGAAGCTAAAATCAAAGCGTTTATGGATGAGGTGAAGACCCGAAATGGTCATGAACCTGAATTCATTCAAGCGGTCCAAGAAGTGGCCGAAACGGTAATTCCTTACATCGTAACCAAAGATATCTATCACGGAAAGAATATTCTTCTGCGCATGGTAGAACCTGAGCGTCTATTGTCGTTTCGAGTGGCATGGGTAGATGACAAAGGTGAGATTCATGTAAATCGCGGTTATCGAATTCAAATGAATTCTGCCATTGGACCTTATAAGGGTGGTCTTCGTTTTCACCCTACCGTTAATGCGAGTGTTTTAAAGTTTTTGGCCTTCGAACAAGTCTTCAAAAACAGTTTGACAACGCTACCCATGGGCGGGGGCAAAGGTGGTTCAGATTTCGACCCAAAAGGAAAATCTGATGATGAGGTGATGCGTTTTTGTCATGCCTTTATGTTGGAACTTTGCCGACATATCGGTCCAAATACTGATGTACCGGCCGGAGATATCGGGGTTGGAGCTCGTGAGATAGGTTTCCTTTTTGGTGCCTATAAAAAGATTAGAAATGAATTTACCGGGGTTTTGACCGGAAAAGGAAGATCATGGGGTGGTTCTTTGATTCGCCCTGAAGCAACAGGTTATGGAACGGTATACTTCGCCGATAGCATGTTGAAGACCAAAAATGATTCTTTTGAAGGAAAGAATGTTGTGATTTCAGGCTCTGGTAACGTAGCCCAATTTGCAGCTGAAAAAGTCTTGCAGTTAGGTGGCAAGGTATTGACCCTATCCGATTCTGGAGGTTATATCTATGACAAAGAAGGTGTAG
>CAYNUM010000170.1:0-5761 GCA_964400025.1 uncultured Croceivirga sp. | reverse complement strand
ATCAGTGCTGCTGCTGGGTAACAATTCTTGAACGAATGGAATTTCACCATCATTTGAATCTGATTTGGAATAATGGGCCGGGGTATAGAAGTTTTCGAATACCCAAAAACCAACTACACATATCAAAAGAAGAACGGTATAAATGAGCCTATTTCTTGACATTAGAATTTCAATGGATTATTCGAAGATTAAAATAAGACAATTTTGAGCATTCTGGGCCTAGGCTTACTTTTGCCAAAATTTAAGCCGTTGGTCAGAATCACAAAGAATATTGTCGATGCGAAAATTTCGTTGGATGCCGATCAGTTGGTCGCCATACCCACGGAAACCGTTTATGGCCTGGCCGCAAAAGGAACATCACCCATCGCTTTAAAGAAAATCTTTGTAGCCAAAGGAAGACCTGCTAACAATCCGCTAATTCTTCATTTTAAGGATTTTGAATCCATTCGCCCTTTCGTGCGCTCCTTAAATGATGAAGTAAAGCTATTGGCTGACGAGTTCTGGCCTGGCCCATTGACGCTACTCCTGCCTAAATCGGATGCTGTACCCGGCATCGTAACGGCTGGCTCAGAAAGGGTTGCTGTTCGCGTTCCAAATCATCAAAAAACATTGGGATTATTGCGTTCATTGGACTATCCTTTAGCCGCACCAAGTGCTAATCCCTCAGGATATATCAGTCCTACGCTACCCAAACATGTCGAAAAACAGCTTGGCAATAAAATAGGATTGATTTTAGATGGTGGTGCGTGCCAGAGTGGTATTGAATCTACCATACTCGGTTGGGAAGACAATATACCAGTCATTTATAGAAAGGGGGTTATTACCGCAGAACAAATTGGTGCAATATTAAAAACCATCCCAAGGTTTAATGAGAAAACCAAAGTTCTGGAGGCGCCCGGTATGTTGTCATCACACTACGCCCCAAACACAAAAACCCTTGTTGTAGATGATGTTAAAACATCACTGAGATTATTCCATAACAAAAAGGTCGGATTACTCCTTTTTAAAGAAAACCATGACGTATCCGTTGAAGAAAAGATGGTATTATCAGCTTCAGGAACATTAGAGGAAATGGCTCAAAATCTTTATGCCGAAATGCACAGATTAGACCTTCTCGGTCTCGACATTATCATGATTGAAAAGGCACCCGAAATAGGTATTGGCAAAGCAATTAACGACAGGTTACAAAGGTCTGCCACCAAAGAATAGCATAAAAAAAACCCGTCAAGAAGACGGGTTTTTTACTCATTCCTATTTGATATCTATCCTTTGACGGCCAACTTCGTGTTCTCTCGTTTCAATGTGTTCAACTTTAAATCTTGAAGAACATTGATGGCTTCTTCAACATAAACATCTTTAGCCAAGTCTTGATGCCAGCGATCTCTTTTTTCTCTTAAAACAGGGTCTTGAGTAAATAATTCCTGTTCATAGCGAAGTGACTCAAAGGTCAACCTAGAATCATAATCAGAGAGACTTTTAAAGTAGTTTGATCGCTCTTTACTTCGTTCTTGGCGTGAGCTGTATTTTTCATAATTCAAGGAAACAACCGTTTCATCTTGTTGCTCTTTTAGCCACTTGGCATTTTCCTCTATAAGTTTTACTTGTGGGTTCATAGCCAAACGAGCACTACTTTTTTCAATAGTAGATTCGTAGTCGATATAACCATCCCAAATAGTATAATCCGCCGGTGAAATTCTATCCCACCCTAGTGGATTCTCTTGATCACGCTCTCCTAAATCTATATAGCTGTAACGGTCTGGTACTACGATATCACTTTTCACACCTTCTAATTGAGTTGAACCACCATTGATTCTATAGAATTTTTGGGTTGTAATCTTGATTGCGCCCAAATCACCATGTTCATTGCTACGGACTATATTGTCCAATGGAATTACATTTTGAACGGTACCCTTACCAAAAGTCTGCTTACTTCCAATGACAACCGCCCGCTTATAATCTTGCATAGCAGCCGCCAATATTTCTGAGGCTGAAGCCGATAGCTCATTGACCAAAATGACCAATGGGCCATCCCACTGAATACGTTCATCTTTATCTTCATGTACCTCCTTGCGTTGCCCCGAACTGCGAACTTGAACTACTGGACCGTCTTTGATGAACAATCCGGCCATTTCAACCACCGTTTTTAATGAGCCTCCTCCATTGTCCCTTAAATCTAAAATAAGTCCTTCGGCACCAGCCTGCTTTAGTCGCTCAACTTCTTTGGCCACATCGGTCGCTGCGTTACGTTCTGAATAGTCATCAAAGTCAACATAGAATTTGGGCAGATGAATCAATCCGTATTTTCTTTCGTCTTTTTCTACTGTAGCAGATTTCGCGTACGACTCTTCAAGTTCAACCACATCTCGGGTGATTGAAACCACATCGATGGTTCCATCCACCTTTCTTACCGTCAAGTCAACAATGGTTCCTTTAGGTCCTTTAATCAATTTAATGGCATCGTCAAGACGCATTCCTACAATGTCGATTGGCTCTTCACCATCTTGCCCCACTTTCAATATCTCATCACCAACTTCGAGGTTTTTTGCCTGCCAAACCGGTCCACCAGAGATAATCTCTACGATTTTGGCACCTTCTGGTTTTTTCTGCAAACGGGCACCAATGCCCTCAAACTTACCTGACATTCCAATATCAAAACGTTCTTTCTCTTCTGGACCGAAGTAAAATGTATGTGGGTCGAACTCATCAACGATGGTATTAATGTATTGCTCAAACCAATCCTTGCGTTCCAAATCATCAACAAACTCAAAGAAATCATCCAAGGTGTTCTTGGTAGTTTCCCTAGAAGCCACCTCCACCTCTTCAAGTGTCATATTTTTTAATTCTTCTTTGGCAGGGTCCAAGTTTTTCACATCAACCTCGACACTCGCCGAACCATCACCTTCCGGAGTCGACATAGCGGTTTTCCTGATTTTGACTTTATTGTCATAAACCCCAAGAGCGTTGTATTTCAATTGTTTTCTCCACCTTTCTTTCAGTTCCCTCCTATTTTTGGCATAAGGCACTTCAGCATAGTCGATATTGATGGTCTCTTCCTTTTCAAAATCAAAAGGCTCCTTCAACACCTCTGCATAAATTTCTTTAGCCTCATCCATACGCTTCATCAAACGTTGGTATACGAGATTAAAAAAGGTGATGTCAGTATTCTTAATCTGGTCGTCAATTTGATATTTATATTTCTCAAATTCTTTGAGGTCACTTTCAAGAAAATACCGTTTTGTGGGATCCAGAATATCGATGAAATCCTCAAAAACGTTAGCAGAGAATTTATCGTTGATATCTTTTGGTTCGTAGTGACCACGTTCAAGAACGTAGGTGATCAAATCCAACAAAAGTTTGTCTTTGTCGTTGTCTTCGAAAGATTTGTTGGTAAAACTGCAAGAGGCCACCGCAATTAAAATGACCAATAGGCCAAGTACAAAGTTCTTCTTCATATGCATGGTTTTGGGACGATGATTTTATTTGCTCAATTTCTTCAATACCTTACAATCAAAGCATTTCAACGCCTTACTAAGTAACTAATATACTGAAAAAATCATGCCACGTTCGGCGGGAGCGTTTAATTTTTTGTTAAACGGAAAAACCCTCCCATCCTAGTGAAAAACGTATTTTTGCACCAATAAGTATATTTTATGGAAAAACCACTGATTTTGGTTACCAACGATGATGGTATTACCGCTCCAGGGCTCCGCACCTTAATCAGTTTAATGAAAGAAATTGGCGAAGTTGTAGTTGTTGCGCCTGATAGTCCACAATCAGGAATGGGCCACGCCATTACCATTGACAACACCTTATATTCCAAAAAAGTGACCATAGACTCAGAAAATGGAGCTCCCGCCGAATATTAATGTAGTGGAAGGCCAGCAGACAGTGTGAAATTGGGGCTTCAGGAGATTCTGGACCGTCGACCCGATTTAGTGGTGAGCGGAATCAACCACGGTTCGAACTCTTCCATAAACGTTATTTATTCCGGAACCATGAGTGCAGCGATTGAAGCTGGAATTGAAGGAATACCCGCCATAGGATTTTCGTTGTGTGATTATTCATGGCGCGCCAACTTTGACGGAGCGGCTTCAGCGATAAAAAAAATTGTTTTGGAAGCGCTGCAAAATGGAATTCCCAAAGGAACAGTACTTAACGTAAATATTCCTAAAACAGATGGCACACCGCCCAAGGGCATCAAGGTATGTAGACAGGCCAAAGCCAATTGGAAAGAAAAGTTTGATAAACGAGTTAGTCCAACAGGCAAAGAGTACTACTGGTTGACTGCGGACTTCGAACTATTGGATATGGGTGAGGATACCGACGAACATGCCTTAAAAAATGGATTTATTTCGGTGGTACCTACACAATTTGACCTCACCGCCCATACCGTGCTTTCACAGCTAAATACATGGAATTTTAATGAGCGCTAATACCAAAGAAATTATAATCGGCTTTGTGGTGGGTATTATTGCCAATTCAATAGGTACATTGCTTTATGTATTGCTCCTCTCTGACCTTTCCATTTCTGATACTTTTAAGGCCGCATACTCACAAGGCCATTTAGGAAGTATCCTAGCCTTGGGAGCTGTCCTAAACCTAGTCGCCTTCTTTGGCTTCTTAAAAATCAATAGGGATTTAAGGGCTCGAGGAGTGATGATAGCCACCTTATTGACCGCTACAATCATTCTGGTCTATAAATTCCTTTAAAATGAAATATTACATCATTGCAGGGGAAGCTTCTGGAGATTTACACGGTTCCAATCTGATTAAAGCTATCAAAAGACAGGATGATAAGGCTGAAATACGATGTTGGGGTGGTGATTTGATGGAACAGGCCGGGGGCACTGTGGCCAAACATATCAAAGAACTCGCCTTTATGGGTTTTTTGGAGGTAGTCAAAAACCTAGGTACCATTTTTAAAAATATTTCCTTTTGTAAAAAAGATATTCAAACGTTTGCACCTGATGCCATTATCTTCATTGATTTTTCTGGATTTAACCTAAGGATTGCCAAATGGGCCAAGGAAAATAAGTACAGAACCCATTATTATATCTCTCCCCAGGTCTGGGCTTCTAGAGAAGGAAGGGTAAAAAAAATCAAGCAGTACATCGACCATATGTACGTCATCTTACCCTTTGAAAAACCGTTTTATGAGAAACATGGGTATGCTGTAAATTTTGTTGGACATCCGCTTTTGGATGCCATAGCTGAAACTGAAGTAGTTCCGTTTGGGCATTTCTGCGATACTAATCAATTGAACAAAGAGTTACCAATAATTGCATTGTTGCCCGGAAGCCGAAAGCAAGAAGTAGAAAAGATGTTGGCCATTATGTTATCGGTGGTTCCAAAATTCCCAAAATATCAATTTGTAATTGCTGGCGCACCAAATCTAGATCAGAGTTTTTACAAGAAGTTTTTGATTAATAAAAATGTTCATTTTATTTTCAATCAGACCTATACCATACTCACCCATGCTCATGCCGCACTGGTAACCAGCGGAACGGCGACATTGGAAACCGCCCTTTTTCAAGTGCCTCAGGTCGTTTGCTATCGTGGCAATTGGATTTCTTATCAAATTGCAAAACGGATTATCACCCTAGATTACATTTCATTGGTCAATCTAATTATGGATAAGGAGGTCGTTAAAGAATTAATTCAGAACGATTTGAACACGACCAATTTGACCGATGAACTTAAGAAAATACTCGAAGGGGGCAAACGTGAACAACAGCTTCAAGAGTATGCCCAGCTCATTCAA
>CAYNUM010000169.1:0-5771 GCA_964400025.1 uncultured Croceivirga sp. | reverse complement strand
TAACTATTCTTATTATGCTGAAGCGGTTGAAGCTGCAACGAACTGTAGCAGTACAATTCGTATTGAGGTGGTTTTCACGATAAATGCAGCAGTTACTGCTGATGTCTTAGCCTCACCAATTGATGAATGCGACCAATATATTTTACCTCCATTAAGTGCAGGAAACAATTACTTTACCGGTTCAGGGGGATCGGGCACAGCTTTAACCGCCGGGGATGCCATTACCACATCGCAAACCATATTTATATACGCAGAATCAGGTACTGTACCGAATTGTACTGATGAAAGCAGTTTTGACGTGGTCATTACCCCTACCCCATCAATTGTTAATGATGGTACCGTGTGCTCTTCAGATAGGACTACCTATACTGTAAACTTTACTCCTTCGAGTGCAACCGCAACGGTAACCGCAGACTTTGGCACCGTAGTGGGAAATACGGTTACCGGCGTTCCCGCAGGTACTGATGTGACTCTTATCATTGACGAAAATGGATGTGCCTCATCAATTACAGTAATTTCACCAGACTGCACTTGCCCAATATTGAATGCACCAACCAACCCAATTAATGCCCTGAACTGTGAGGGAGGAACAGACAATACCTTGTTCGTCGATGCGCCATCGGCAGGTAATATAATTAATTGGTACGATGCTGCAGTAGGTGGTAACTTGGTAGGTACTGGCAACAGTTTTACACCTTTAGATACTGCCGCAGGCACATACACGTATTATGCAGAGACGGTAGAATCCATAACCTCGTGCACTAGTGATACAAGAACGGCAGTTGTGCTATCAATTCTGGCAAGGCCTGTTGCCGATATTTTACCTGATGTTTCAGAATGTTTGTCATATACACTTCCCCCATTGAGTTCCGGAAACAGTTATTATACTGACACCCAGGGTAGTGGCTCTCTCTTGACTCCTGGTGAGGTGGTCACGTCTACACAAGAGATATTTATATACGCGATAAATGCTGCTCCTGATTGTTTTGATGAAAGTAGTTTTATAGTTACCATTACCCCCCCTTTGGAACAGCCAGAAAATCCTATAAATGGGGGCAACTGCGTTGGAGAACCTACCGCTAGTCTAAGTGTTTCGCTACCAAGTGGTGGCGGTGATACCATCAATTGGTACGATGCTCCTTCAGGGGGTACATTCCTAGCAACAGGATTGATATTCACTCCGCTCGAAACAGTTGCCGGCACCTATTCTTACTACGCTGAAACCGAGGATTCTATTGCTGGATGTATAAGCGAGCGAATTGAAGTAGTTCTTACTATTTCGGAAATTCCTGTTGTAGATATGATAACCAATCTTGAAGCATGTGAACAATATGTTTTACCTGCATTATCGGCTAACAATTTCTATTATACGGGGCCTAATGGAACGGGACAGCAATTATCTGCCGGTGATGCATTGATAGATTCACAAATCGTTTATGTTCTGGCGATAAATCCAGAGAATACTGATTGTACCAACGAAAGTAGTTTTGAGGTAACCATATTAAATGAACCCACAATAGCGCTCCCAGAGACAGCAGCCTTATGTGAGGCTTCAGGACAAACTGTTGAATTGGGAATCGATTTAGGTCCTCAATATAGATATGATTGGACCCCTGATAACGATACCAACAATGATGGCATAGAAGAACCGGTATTTACTGTCACACAAGCAGGAACATATAGTCTACGAATTTATCAACTAGGCGCCACCTCAGAATGTGGTGGATCGGTGACCTATACCACTGAAATTGTTGAAACATTGCAAGCGCTATCGGTAGAGGTTGATGTTACAGCTGATGGTTTTGAACTTAATACCGGCAATCGTGCTTTGGCCATTGTAAACAATGACAATCTGCTCTTCGACCAATTTGAATATAGTCTGGATAGCCCTACCGGTCCTTTTCAAGCTGAAAACTATTTTGAAAATATTCCTGGAGGTTTGCATAGAATTTATGTAAGGGGCTTATTTGATTGCGGCAGTGTCATAGAAAGCGCTCCATTTTTGATAGTTAATTACCCTACGGTGTTTACACCAAACGGAGACGGCACCAATGAAACATGGAATATTTTGGGTACTGATAACCCAAATATCACAGATGATGTTAGAATTCAAATATTCGATAGACATGGCAAGCTTTTGGCGCAAATCGACCCATTAGGTGAAGGTTGGGATGGTACTTACAATACTCGGCCGATGCCCTCTTCTGATTATTGGTTCATTGTAAACTATACGGATTTATTGAGCAATGAAAGAGTCAGCTTTAATGGGCATTTCAGTTTAATACGTTAGCCAAGAAACCTAGATTATTCTTAACCAATGCAAGTATTTAATTTATAACCTTTCCGAGGGCCTTTTTTGCAGTGCGCTTTATGTTCTCAGGAAAGTATCTTGCCAATCTGGCCAATAAATGGTTACGCTGTTGATAGATAGCTTTATCAAACTGTAAGTTAGGCACCACATAGTTTGGATGGTTCAGGGGAAATTCTAAATCCTTTTCGACCTTAAAATTCAAAAGTGGACTCAACTCGCCAGTATGGGTAGCCTGTTCTCCAACCCCAATGTTTGAAATAAGATTATACTTTGGATAAATAGTAAGTTGGTTTTGAGCAGCTACAGTAAATGACCACTGTACATCCCAGGCGCTTATTTTTTCACTATGAATAAGTGAAATGCCGTGCCTCCAATTTTCCACATCCTTACCAAAATAACCCGCATTTGAAATAATATCCCCTTCTTGGGAAGTACCCAACCAGTTCATGCCAATGTCCATTCTTTGCCACGCGCGTCTCCAAGTGGCCCAACCCCAGTTTTCCATATATTTTGAAAAACAATAAGAATTGTCAACCACTTGTTTACGCAGAGGGTTGAACCCCGTAATTCCAGCAATTCTTTCGTCAATCCTGTATTTTAACAACAATTCCGTGGAGAACTTGAAAAATCCGGGTAGCGGTACACAGTCATCTTCAAGAATAATGCCCTCTTCTTCATTTTCAAAAAACCAGTTTATTGCACTGTAGACTCCAGGGCCACATCCCAAGTTCTCATCCTGAAATTGCGTTTTAACTATACAGTTCCAGTCTATGGAGTCGATTATAGCTTGTCTGGTTTCATTGACCACTTCACTTTCACCAGTCTTGCTCAATCTGGGACCATCGCCAGCGATATATAACTTTGAGGGCTTCGCCTTTCGGATTTCCTGTAACGTTCGAAGGGCTATTTCCTTCCTATTAAAAATGATAAAAAGTACAGGTGTTTCCATCTATAAAATGTAAGAGGCTGGTAACAGATTGTCTTCAAATTCACAATCCTTTACACTATTAGACATAAAATAATTAATATGCTCCTTATTCCAAGCAGCTATGACCTGATCTCGTCTTATGAACAATTCATTTGCGGCGAAAGACTTTCCAAAGGTTTTATGACAACCTCTAACTGCTGTAGAACACGATGTATATCCTGCTTCAAAAACCGCATCATATGCTTCTTTACTAAAATTTTGAAATTTCCCATAGGGATAGGCAAAATGAGCTATCGTAGTTCCACAGTTTTCTTCCAAAACCGCCTTACATTCGATAAGGTCTTTTTTAAAAGTATTAAGTTCCATTTTATTCACAGCATCGTGCTCTAAGGTATGTGCACCTATTTCATGACCATCGTCAAGCAAATCTTTCAGGTCTTGCCAATTCATAAACTCAATGGGTGGCATAATCAATTTTTCGTCACAGAACTTTTGAATCTCGTTATAATCATTCAGACCTATACTAAAAGGGTTTACGAAGAAACAACAAGAAGAACTGTACTTATTCAATATAGAAGCAGCATCCAAATTATTTTTAAATCCATCGTCCGAACTCCAAGAAATATAAGGTTTATCAATTCTATTAGTTAAAAGTCGTTCTACGGCCTCAGAATGCGAGATGAAGGTATGTGTTTCTGAAAGTTCGGCGACCAGTCGATCAAACTTTGTCTTCTCATCTGAAAAAATATGATGAAAATAGAGAAAATGAATTCGTGGTTCTTGAAGTCGCTTTTGACGCTCAGATTTTGAAAAGAAGGAAAGCGTATCCAAGGCTACCCTTCTCGCATAGTATCTCAAATCTTTGCCCCAATAATTTTCTACTTCCTCAAAAGTTTCACAATAGTGCATAGATACATTTTTACTCTACAACGATTTTTAAACAAAAGTATTTCCTTTAGCAATAAGTGGGAAATTTAAGTTGAAATGAAGAATTTAGAAGAAATGTTAAAGAAAATAGCATTTCATCGAATAAATGTATGGTTGAAAAACCAATTCTATTAAACACCCGTATACAGTATTCAATTTTTAAGCAGTTCATCGAAAAAACGGGCATTTTCATCGGAGTTTTAAAATAACTTCGGAATTTTATTTCCCAGATACTTATGACTTGATTTTTACCTACTTAAACCCTAATCCCCACACGCTATGAGTAATTACTTAAAACAAAACCATTATCTATTGTTGACGCTAGTCCTATGTATTCTTTCACTTAGTTGCTCGAAAGAAGTAGATGTATTTGAAGAATTAACTGAGTTTGAAGATTCAGAAGGTATTGAGAATCCATTTGGCGACGAAAACTCAGATGAGCTGGATGCTACAGAAGAGAGTTCGAATAATGACGAGACCTTTGAAGCTGATTTCGTTTACTCAAATTTCACAGCAGCTTTTGAAGATGCCAGTTTATGGTTCGATGAGGCTAAAATTCAAATCCAAGATTTGCAAGGTGGTAATTTCACATATTTCGCAAGTCTGGAAGAAAATTCGGATGGTGGTCTAGTTTTCGATGTACCTAACCGATCTGGAAAGCTTACAAGAATTTGGAATAACGATGGCATAGTCAAAGCTGAATGGTTCGGAATAATACCCAATGATTCATCAATTGATAATAAAGGCTCCTTTGAAAGAATGCTTTCGGGAAAGAGAAATAATACGAATAGATTTTCCGAAGTACAATTTGAGGGTACTTACAATTTTGATGAAACAGTAAATTTACCAACACTTAGCAATCTTACATTTAGAAGTGTAGGTTCAGAAAAAGCTGAATTCACAAGTGACAACCTTTACATAATTTTCACCACAGGTTTTACAGAAAAGTGGACAAACTTTTCGATGTATGGAATCAAGACTTCCAGTAGTATGAATGACCGTCTTAATGAGTCGATTGGAAATTCAGCTACCCTATGGGCGTTCGGAGAAGGTGGCGGAGAAAATCACTATTATGAAGATTGTGAATTCACCGCTCCCAACGTCTACACTAATGGTATGAAGTATTATGGAGACACAACTGATGACTACAACAATATTACATTCAAAAATTGTTACTTTCACGATTGTGGAAGGTTTGCTATTGAAATATTTGGGGTTCGCATTCCAAATTACAATCCGGAATTAGCCGCGATTAAAAACGTCACATTTGACGGAGGTCGAGTAGAACGTACCGGAACAATGGGACAATTAGGCATTAGCATTGTTCAATCAATTCAAAATGTTACTATAAAGAATATGGTACTTGGGGATAACAACTCTTCCCTAGAATTAGGGGCCAACAATGTTAAAGTACATAATAACGAGTTTTTCGGAGATGACAATGCGATGTCTTTTGGAGGTATCTATGATGACCTAGATAATCCAATGTATTTGCAAACGGATTTGTAGAAGATACAAGTCTTAACCAATTGGAAGAGGCCTTTGATCAACCCATCAAAATGAATGGTGAAATTGTTCTTGTATAGAATGCGAAACACCTCTTGC
>CAYNUM010000168.1:0-5796 GCA_964400025.1 uncultured Croceivirga sp. | reverse complement strand
ACCGAGATGGGGTGTGCGATATTTTGTAGGTAGACCACTGAACCACAATTACCATCTTTATCCATGATACACGCATCCAAAGTAACATTGCCGTCGCGGTCAGGGCGCCCACCTTTTCCAACGGTTTCATTGGTTACATCTGCTTCTTCGACACGCACTCCTTGCTCAACGGCATCGAGGGCAGCTCCGCCAGAACTAAGTACTCGCCATGCTTCGGTCGAGGCGTTATGAAAATCCCAAGTACAGACCACAATAGGTTTTATCACATCGTTTGTGGTCTGGGCGGTATTTGGTGCGGTTTCAGTTTTACAGGAAGTAAAAGCAGGAGCCGCTGCCAAGCCTGCGGTGCCCAGCCCTGAGTTTTTTAGAAATTTTCGTCTTTTCATGTATTTCGGAAATTTCAGTTAAGATACCGAATTGTTGCGAATGCCTCTATCTTTGGAAGGGCACTTAAGATGTTGTAAGGCCCTGGTCAATTACAGTACTAAATTGTAAAAAATGCTAGTAGAAGTCTGTTGCAATTCTTTAGAATCTGCCCTGAATGCCGAAAGGGCAGGGGCCGACAGAATTGAATTATGCTCCGAACTTGGCGTAGGAGGAATAACTCCATCGCATGGATTGATAAAGCTGGTTAGGGAAAAACTTTCAATCCCGATTCACGTTTTGATACGTCCACGCAGCGGTCACTTCACCTATTCTGAAACAGATTTTGAGGTTATGAAGGCGGATATTGAATTTTGTAAGGAAATAGGGGTCGACGGTATTGTTTCTGGAGTTTTGACCGGAGATTTTTATGTTCATCTTGATAAAACAGCCGAGCTTATCACATTGTCAAAGCCAATGCATTTCACTTTTCATCGTGCTTTTGATTGGGTGGTGAATCCGATAGAATCTATAAGTCAACTTGAAGGGCTAGGTGTCAATACTATACTGACTTCTGCACAACAAGAAAGTGCCCTTGAAGGATTGAGCACCATCCAGGAATGGCAAGCTTCAACCAACCATTTGGTCATAATGCCCGGTGGAGGTATCAGCCCAAATAATATTCATCGGTTTAAATCGAGTAAAATTCAAGCCGTTCACCTATCGGGAACCTCTTTTACAAACGAAGTGGATGTCAGTCATAAAATTCCAATGAATTCTGAAAAATATCTTGAAGAACGCCATGTGGCGGTAACAAATTTTGATGCCATACGTCAAGTAGTGGAATCCGTTAAATAAATGAATAACTGATATCTGGCCATGGGATTCAGATATTTTTGTAAAAATTACTTGAATGACTCGATTCATTATTATTCTTTCCATTATTTATATCGTTTTGGCGATTTATGGTTTTCAGGCATTTAGAACATTGTTTAAAAATCCTTGGGTACATATAGCCTACGGACTTGCATTTTTAGCGGCTTGGGGCTATATGGTCTATAAATTGGCCACCTACGTACCCGGTGCTGCGATGAGGGGAGGAATTGCCATTGCTGGCGGTATTTTCTTCTCGTTCTTTTTACTTGCGTTGTTTCTGGGCTTCTTTTTACTCTTGGAAGATGTGGTTCGTCTTTCAGTCTACGGCTTTAATAAAATTGCTGGCGTTTCTGATGAAAGTGCCCAATTTTTCCCATCCCGCAGAAAATTTGTCAGTGCCATCGGCCTGGGATTAGCGGCACTGCCCTTTGGAGCCTTACTTTACGGTATGTACAAGGGCAAATACAACTATCAAGTGCTAAAATATGAACTTGAATTTGATGACCTTCCCGAAGCCTTTGATGGATATCAAATTACCCAAATTTCGGATGTACACAGCGGCAGTTTTGATGATGCTAAGAAAGTGACCTATGGAGTCGAATTGATCAACGAGCAAAAGAGTGATGTTATCCTTTTTACGGGAGATATCGTCAATGATAGATGCGATGAGTTAAGGCCATGGGCAGATACTTTTGCCAAAATGGAAGCTAAAGATGGGGTCTATTCCATATTGGGCAACCATGATTATGGTGATTATACCCAATGGCCCTCAGATGAGGCAAAAGCTAAAAATTTACAGGATTTAAAGGATTTGCAAAGGGAAATGGGATTTGACCTATTGTTGGATGAACATCGCTATTTAGAAAGGAATGGACAGAAAATTGCCTTGGTGGGTGTTGAAAATTGGGGCAGAGGGCGTTTTAAAAAGGCAGGTGATTTGCAAAAAGCAAAGCGTGGAATCGAAAAAGAAGATTTCAAGATATTAATGAGCCATGACCCATCACATTGGGAGGATGAGGTGATTCAAGACGATTATCACTTTCATCTGACGTTAAGTGGGCATACACACGGCATGCAGTTCGGTATTGAAATACCTGGTTTTATCAAGTGGAGCCCCGTAAAATGGCGTTATAAATATTGGGCAGGTGTTTATAAGGAAGAAGGCCAGTTCATTAATGTCAATAGAGGATTTGGTTTTATCGGCTATCCAGGTCGTTTTGGCATTTGGCCAGAGATTTCAGTGATTACCCTTAAGAGAAAGGTTTAACGTGAATTTAACCTAAATCAAGGTGGTAACCGTTTGACTTCATGTAAAGCTTTAACAAATTTTCCTACTTTTGATTAGAAAATACGTTACCGCATGTCCAAATTTGGCGAACTTATTGACTTAGAAATTCCTGTTTTGTTGGATTTTTATGCCGACTGGAACGATCAATCAACTAGCATGCACCCCGTTTTGCGGGATGTTGCTGCAGCATTGGGTGATAAAGGAAAAGTAATCAAGATTGATGTAGACAAGAACAAAGAACTTTCCCAAGCCCTTCGTATTAAAGGATTACCGACCTTGATGATTTACAAAAAAGGTGAAATGGTTTGGAGGCAAAGCGGCGAACAAGATGCCAACACGCTTATTGGCATTTTGAACGAGTATACCTAAAAGATTCCCTTTATTTATTGCCCAGGCTGAGTTGCTATAATTGAGTCCCCAACTGCTGGTATGGTGTCTAGAGGAACACTGTCCATCATATCTGGGTCTGGTTCCAAAGACTGGTCATAGTAATCTTCGCCATCATCCACAAAATCATCAAACAACCCGATATACTCTTTAAGTATCAGAGATTCCTTTTCAGAAAATTCGAGGTCTTTATTATCCGATAAAATGAAAACGATACGCTGATATGCCTCCAAATTGGTAAGAATATCTTCGATTTTGGCGTACTGCTCATCCCTTGGAATTCCGGCATAATATTCCAGGCGGTCTTGATAGACCTTCTTTAATTTTTCGAAAACAGCACGGGCTTTTTCTTGCTCACCCACCTTATAATAACCATCTAAAAAAGGTTCGACAAAGGTGTAAAACCCAAACCGCTCCAATGGCATGTGGGTCATTGCCATATCAATAATATCGTTCGCCTTATCAATTTTACCCTCTTCGATAAGCTGTTCGCTTAATCGTGCCAAATTGCTTCTAAAGGAGAGTCCCTGTGAGCGGGTCTGTGGATCGTGGTAAATGTCCAAATCTGATGAATTACCCCATTCCCATTTATTGACAATATTATACATCAAATCTGAATCGATACGTCCCATGTCAAAGGGGCTGCGGTTTTCTGTTTTTATTGGTACCAATTTGTAGACAAGACCATCCAGTTGTAGGTAGTCTTTCATCCAAATGTATTCGGCTTTGTCGAAGCTACCTCCTGAAAAATAGATAGGTCGTTTCCAATCGTTGTTCGCCAGAATATCCAACATCAAAATACGCTGCTTGGTAAGTGCGCTTTCAGGTAGGTCAATGTCAATATAGTCGACAATAAGTGCAGAATCTTTTTCTTTGACCAAACCACTTTCCAGAACGTTCTTTTTATTAACTGGAATCCTGATTTTATTTGTGGGGTAATAGACTATTTCCAGTGTGCTTGCTGGATAATCACTGGTTTCCCTTCCTTGTTTTTCAAATAGATGTTTGAATTTAGTTTGCGGTTTATCGCTAGCTACCCAATTCATGAAATCTTTGATATTCCATCGACTGTCTGTAATGCCTTGAAAATAAATGGCCTCACGAGTTCCGAAACTGTATTTGTCATGGGTCAATTGTGAAGGTATAGGGTCACTTTCATATGCCTTTCGTTTCATCTGGTCGATATACCAATCAGTAGCAAAAAGTGAAGTGTTAATGACCCGTATATCAGTTCGATGGCCTTCAATTTCTTGAGCATACCATAACGGAAAGGTATCGTTGTCACCAATTGTAAATAAGATTGCACCTGCATCTTCCTGACAAGAATCCAAATAGGCTTTTGCAGTTGATCGTGCCGTTTGTCGGCCAGAACGGTCGTGGTCGTCCCAATTTTGAAAAGCCATTAGTAACGGAACTGCTAACAGGCATAAAGTAGTGACCACGGGTGCTGCTAACTTGGGTTTTAATAGTTTTCGGGCTTCTTCAAAAAGACCGTAAACGCCGAGGCCTATCCAAATACAAAAAATGAAAAAGGAACCAACCAATGAGTAGTCACGTTCACGGGGCTGAAATATATAGGGATTGGTATAAAATTGAATGGCAATACCAGTGAACATAAAGAAGACAAAAAGCACCCAAAACTGCTTAGGGTTTCTCGATATTTGAAAAACAATGCCAATTATGCCTAATAGTAATGGTAGAAAGAAATAGGTGTTTCTTGCCTTGTTGTCAAGAACATCGTCGGGCAGATTTTCTTGACTGCCCAAGCGAAGGCTATCAAAAAATGAAATACCGCTGAGCCAATGGCCATTGTCATCGTAACGCCCCTGCACATCGTTTTGCCTTCCAACAAAATTCCACATGAAGTATCGCATGTACATATAGCTCCATTGAAAATCAAAAAGATATTCGATGTTATCACCTAGTGTGGGCGGTTGAACGTCAATATAATCGGAGAAACTTCTAAGAAATTGAATGTATTGTTCCGTATCAATTTCACCCTGTGCATCCAACTGTTTGAATTGATTAACGGCATCACGAAGTTCATTTTTGGAAATATATTCGGGTTTTATTCTAAAACCCAAGCGACCATAGTAGCGCATGTAATTTTCAGCGTGCTGATCGCTCCAAAGTCGGGGTAATAGCCCTACGTGTTTTTTGTTTGGTCCTTGGAGAGCATTCTCATAATGGTTAACGATGACATATTTACCCAATTCTTCATTTTTCTCATATTTAGGTTTGTCATCTTTATCCTCTCCTGGAGGCGCAAAAGTGTCTGAGTAATATGCACCATAAAATGGACTTTCCACCCCTGGGTATTGCTCACGATTGTAATAGGCCAACAGTGAACGTGCATCTTCAGGGTTGTTTTCATTCACTACCGTTTTTGCATTGGCACGGATAGGTAACATCAACCAAGATGAAAATCCTAGAATCAAGAACATTAAGCATAGGGTGATGAGGTTGCCTGTTTCAAATCCGTTCTTGCGTGTGTAGCGTAAAACAAGATAGAAGACTCCTATAAAAATGAGTCCCATAATGATGGTGCCTGAGTTAAAAGGTAAACCCACTTGGTTGATAAAGAATACCTCACTCCAACCGAAAAGTTTCAAAACATAGGTGAGGGAAAATTGGTAGACCAAAATCAAAACCCCAACGACCAGAATATTGGCCAATAAGAAGTTTTTTACAGTAGTGGTTTTGTATTTTTTAAAGTAGTAAAGTAATCCGATAGAAGGTATGGCCAAGAATCCCATGAATTGAATGCCAAATACCAGGCCTACCACAAAACAAATGAGCAACAACCATTTGTTACCACGTTCTTCTTCAATGTGGTCGACCCATTTGAGTCCCAACCAGAGTAAAAGGGCCATAATAAAACT
>CAYNUM010000167.1:2375-5813 GCA_964400025.1 uncultured Croceivirga sp. | reverse complement strand
ATTGTAAATACGTTCAAAATAATGCGTCTGACAAACTCGGTGGGTCCAAGCTAGATGGTTTGGATAAGGTTAAAACCTACTGGGAAGAACTTTTCACAAACAGTGTCTACAAACAACAATTTCTAGATGATGCCATCGCAAAAGAGTACCTCGTAGAAAATTTGGTCTTTAGAGGGTTTACCACCTTCTCGATTTTATCAATCCTCATCGGTTGTTTGGGTCTATTTGGTCTAATGTCCTTTATCGTCTCGCGAAAGCAAAAAGAAATCAGTATTCGAAAAGTCTTGGGGGCCTCTTTATTTCAAAACATCTCACTGTTTTCATTGGAGTATGCAAAAATAGTTGGGCTCTCCTTTCTTATCGCGGCACCATTTGTCTATTATTTTATGGGGCAATGGTTAGCTAGTTTTACCTATCGCATACAGCCTTCTTTTTGGATGTTTTTGGCCGGAGGGATAATTACATTTTTTATCGCATTGCTCACCTGTAGTTTTCAATCGGTAAAGGCCGCGTTAGTAAATCCTGCGAAAAGTTTGAGATCAGAATAGCTCTAGAGTTGCAATACAAATGCCAAAATCATGATTAAACACAATCTTCTTCTCTTTCTCCGAAACATCAAAAAGAATCGAACCACTTTTTCGATAAATATAATCGGAATGTCCATTGGGCTTGCCTGTGCCCTTTTTATTACTATTTGGGTCATGGACGAGTTGTCGGTGGATGCATTCCACGAAAAAGGAGAAAACCTTGTTCAAATCCTTCAAAATTACCCTACGCCAAACGGTATCGAAACTGATGATGCCACTCAGGGCCCTTTGGCAAAAGCATTATTAAACGAGTTTCCGGAAATTGAAGAATCAACCACCGTATTGCACAACTCATGGTTTGAGGGAGAAAAATTCTTATTGTCTGATGGGGGTGAGCAGTTTTTTAGTTCCGATATCCAATTTGCAAGCAAGAACTATTTTAATATGTTCTCGTTTCCCTTGCTATATGGTAATCCTGATGAAGTGTTGAGCACTATCAATTCTGTGGTAATATCAGAAGGAATGGCAAAAAAGCTATTTCAGACTACTAATGCTGTCGGCAAGACTGTAGAGTGTCTCCATGATGAATTCGGAGGAAGCTATATGGTTTCTGGTGTTTTTAAAAAACTTCCTAAAAACTCCTCTGAAAAATTCGATGCAGTATTCAATTTTGAAACTCTAGCTGCTAATGATGAAGATTTCAGCGAATGGGGCAATAGCGATGCCCGCACCTATATTCTTATCGGAGAACGCACTAACCTTGCTGAGTTCAATGCCAAAATCAAAAACTTTTTAAAGACAAGGAACGAAAATGCCTCAGAGACTTATTTCGCACAGCCGTATGTAAAACGTTATTTGTATGGAAAATTCGAGAATGGCAAAATGACCGGGGGAAGAATAGCTTATGTGCGATTGTTTTCCATTATTGCCCTTTTGATATTGATTATTGCTTGTGTGAATTTCGTTAACCTCTCTACGGCAAGGGCTTCAACCCGAATAAAGGAAATTGGAATAAAAAAATCCATGGGTGCTGAAAGAAGAAGCTTAATAACGCAGTTTACCACAGAATCCATCATGATATCTACAATTGGTATGTTCTTCGCCCTACTGATTGTTCGCCTATTGCTACCTTATTTCAGTATAATCGCTGGTAAGGAATTGACCTTGGTTTTTAATAGTAGTCTACTATTGGTTGTCTTTGGAATAACACTTTTCACTGGGTTGGTCGCGGGTATGTATCCAGCCCTGTATCTATCAGGCCTTTCTGCATTAAATGGCCTAAAAGGGAAAATGACCCAAAACTTAAGTAGTGATTTTGCCCGTAAAGGATTGGTCGTATTTCAGTTTGTTTCCTCAATAATCCTTATTGTTTCTGTCTTGATTGTCTACAACCAAATGGAATTTGTGCAAAACAAGAATCTTGGGTTCAATCGGGATAATGTTATTTGGTTTACTTCAGGTGTAATGGAGACAAGCCTTTCACAGAATGAAGACAGTGGTATGAGCACTAGAGATATTGAGAGCTTTGTTGATCTCTTAAAGAACACTCCAGGTGTAGAAAACGCTTCCAACTTTAGGCACACCATGATGGCCGATTTTGGAACTACTACAGGATTAAATTGGCCTGGACAGGATTCTGAAGTTGATGGGCTTTTCGCTCAGGTGGCAGGGGGTTATAATTTCATCGAGACCATGCAAATTGAATTAAAGGAAGGTAGAACCTATTCCAAAAATTTCAATTCAGAAAACGAAAAAATCATCTTCAACGAAGCGGCTATTGAACAAATGGGCATGAAAGACCCAATTGGAAAAACAGTAAACCTTTGGGGCGAGGATAAAGAAATCATAGGTGTTGTTAAGAACTTTCACATTGACAAGCTATATCAAAGGGTAATGCCTGTTTTTATGACGTTGAGCAATAGCAATTTTGCTTCGAACTTCATTGTTCGTCTACAACCAGGCAATGAAAGCAGTACCCTTGACCGTATTAGAAGAACCTATGGCGAATATTTCATTTCAGGTATGCCTTTTGAGTTCTCTTTTTTGAACGAAAATTATCAAACTCTATACCAAGCCGAAACAAGGGTTGCCACTTTGTCGAAATTTTTTGCCGCAATTGCGACGTTAGCAGTCTTCACTACACAGCGTAGAAAAAAAGAAATCAGTATACGAAAAGTTTTGGGGCAAAGTGCCTCTCAGGTAACCTTAATGCTATCAAGCGATTTTGCAAAATTGGTTTTGATAGCTATCCTAATCGCAGTACCTGTTGCCTATCTACTCGCAAACAGTTGGTTGTCGGGCTTTGCATATCGTATTCCGTTGCAGGTTTGGTATTTTATTGCAGCTGGACTTATAACTTTAGTAATCGCTATGTTGACCGTCGGGAGTCAAGCGGTAAAAGCGGCTAGGGTAAATCCTGCAAAAAGTTTGAGAGCCGATTGATTAACTAATAGAAACCTTAAAAGTCTAAATCATGTTTAAGACCCATATAAAAACCGCACTAAGAAGCTTTCTGAAGTACAAGGTTGGGTCTTGCATCAATGTTTTAGGTCTGGCAATTGCTTTATTTACTTTGTTTGCCATTTACGGTTGGGTAGTGCACGAACTGAGCTATGATGATATGCACGAGGATTCAGAACGAATTTATCGATTGGAACTGGTTCAAGAAAAGGAGCGTACCATTTCACTTAGTCCTGCAGTAAAAACCAAATTACTGGACCCTATCCCTGAAATAGAAAGCAGTGTAAGACTCTTTAAATCCAGTGTTTTAGGGGGTAAAACCCAGGTTGCACATGGAAAGACCATTTTCACTAACAACGAAATCGTTTACGCCGATGACAATTTCTTTGCCGTTTTTTCATTTCCTTTTAAATATGGAAATTCAAATGAAGTTTTTGCAAAACCCAATTCG
>CAYNUM010000167.1:0-2362 GCA_964400025.1 uncultured Croceivirga sp. | reverse complement strand
CAAGAAATAGCCGAGAAATATTTTGGAATAGAAAATCCATTGGGCAAAACTTTATTGCTCTCAGACAGAACATCACTAGAGGTAACTGCAGTTCTAAATAATATTCCATCGAACAGTCATATTCACTTTGATATGTTAGTGAACATGAAAAGTCATCCCTGGGGAGACATTAATAACGTAGGTCTTGGTAGTGGCTATGTCTATTACCATTACATAAAATCTGCCCAAAACGTTTCTACGGGCACTCTAATCGAAAAAATGAATCGTCAGCTGTCGGATATCGAATTAAGCTTCGATTGGAACCCTAAGTTTTCCTTCCAACCCATTGAGAGAATTCATTTGTATTCCAATGGGTGGAATGAATTTGAACCCAATGGAAGTATAACGCTTGTTTATGTTTTTATATCAATAGGCTTTCTGATATTGCTCATAGCCAGCATAAATTACGTCAACATAGCATCAGTGTATGCAATAAAACGCTCCAAGGAAATTGGGGTAAAAAAAGTTATGGGGGCGGACCAAAAGCAATTGATTTTTGGTTTTTTGGCAGAAGCCATTTTAACAACTTTAGTCGCTTTTGGATTGGCACTTCTGCTCTATGAGCTTGCAAAACCTTGGGTTGCTTATCTCACAGGAATAGAGGGGAGCCTAATGAACACCGATTGGTTTCTAAAGGTATTTTTAAGTGTAATTCTGTTTGGATTGGTCATTGGTATTATACCAGCATTTATGCTCACGCGTTTCTCCTCCTCCGACCTGATTAGTACCAAACTTACCAAGCTCAATCCACGATTTGATTTTAAAAACCTCTTGCTGACCTTTCAATTTTGCATTTCCATATTCCTGATTGTTGGCACTCTTGTTATATACAACCAACTACAATTCATGCAAAACCAAAAATTAGGTTACGATAAGGAGCAAGTACTTGTATTGCATACGGGGTATCAAAACTTGGCAAATAAAGTCGAGGTGCTGAAAGAATCACTTCTTTCCAACTTCAACGTTCTTGGAGCGACCTCACTATCACAGATGCCTAATAATATTAACACAGGTGAGCGAGTAGATCTCCCAAATGGAGAAGTAATGGATGTTACCTACATGTCTGTGGACCGTAATTTCTTTAAAACCTTATCCATTGGAATTATCGGGGGGAAAGACCAAATAGAGAAACTGGAAATTGAAGACAATGTCGATGAAAAAACACTCGATAATCGCTTCGTAGTCAATCAAGCTTTCTTGAAAAGAATGGGTGTAAATCCTAAAAATGCTATTGGGCAGAACCTTATCATACGACATGGAAATATGGAGCCAGGCCCCATCATAGGTGTCATAAAGGATTTTCATTTTCAATCCTTACACAACTCTATAAGTCCTTTGGTTTTAGAATTTAATCCAAATAATTTTCAACACCTTCTAGTAAAACTCAATACCGAAAACCTTTCCAAGACGCTGCCTTTCATTGAAAAAAGATGGAAAAACATAGCGGGCAATCTGCCTTTTGAGTACGAATTTTTGGATACCTCATACGATGCGCTTTATAAAAAAGAGGTTAAAATTGGTTCTCTTGTCATGGTACTATCAATTATTTCCATTCTTATTAGCACTATGGGATTGTTTGGTTTGTCGTTATTTTTTGTTCAACGTAAAACCAAAGAAATTGGCATACGCAAGGTTATGGGTGCTTCTGCCGCAAAAATATTTGTAATACTTACAACAAGTTTTACAAAATGGATTTTGATAGCCAACCTTGTTACATGGCCCATCGGATATTATATCATGGGAAAATGGTTAGAAAATTTTGCCTACAAAACATCATTAAGTTGGTGGATTTTTGGAACTGCTGGAATTGTGGCCTTTGCACTGACCATCACAACAATTGGCCATCAAAGTCTAAAAGCCGCCTTACAAAATCCTATAAACAGTTTACGTACCGAATAAAGTTCAACATATAAACAGTTAATAATAATCCTAAAAAACAAACACTTTTTGAGCCATAACTAAAAAACCTAAAAAATGTTCAAACATGGTATTTTATTGTATCTAAGAAAGATTCAAAAGCACAAGACTACTTTTCTTATCAACTTGGTAGGCTTGTCATCTGGCTTGGCTTGCATTTTATTGGTATATCTCTGGGTCTCTGATGAGCTTAAGATGGATAAGTTTCATGAAAACGATGAACGCCTATATCAGGTCCGCAGAAATGTACCTGTGGCCCCTGGTGAGTTGGCAACCTTTACTTCAAATTCAAGCTTAATGCTCACAGCTTTACAAGAAGAGGTGCCTGAAGTTGAAATGGCAACGGCTGTTTACGAAATGTACAATAGTGCTCTTTTCGAAACTGAGGATAAAAAATTGAGTGCCC
>CAYNUM010000166.1:0-5820 GCA_964400025.1 uncultured Croceivirga sp. | reverse complement strand
CTGTATTTTTTTTCTTGACCGGAAGGTCTTTATCCAGTTTTTGATTACGATAGTTCCGAACCAATTCTTCGGTCTCTCGCACAGAAAGACCGTTGGCCACAATTTTCTCGAAAATACCTATCTGCTCTTTTTTCTTTTCGATATTTATTAACGCCCTACCATGCCCCATGGAAACAAAACCATCTCTCATTCCGGTCTGAATGATCGGATGCAATTTTAAAAGACGCAAATAATTGGTGATGGTCGACCTCTTTTTACCGACACGCTCACTTAATTTCTCTTGAGTCAATTGAATTTCATCAATAAGACGTTGGTACGAAAGTGCGATTTCGATTGGGTCGAGGTCCTGGCGCTGAATATTCTCGACAAGGGCCATTTCCAACGATTCTTGGTCGTTGGCAATTCGAATATATGCTGGGATTCTTTCAAGACCGACTAATTTGGAAGCCCTGAATCTTCTTTCTCCAGAGACCAATTGATATTTGTTGAAATCGAGCTTGCGAACCGTAATTGGCTGAATAATACCTAGTTCTTTTATGGATCCTGCCAATTCATTCAGCGACTCATCATTGAAGTTGGTTCTGGGCTGAAATGGGTTTACCTCAATAGCATCCAATTCCAGTTCTACTACATTGCCAATGACCTTATCCGCATTTTTATCCGATACCGATTGAATGTCGTTTTCAGGGTCCTTTAATAATGCGGAAAGCCCTCTTCCAAGGGCCTGTTTTTTTGTCGCTTTAGCCATCTAAACTTTTTCCTTGTTTTTATTCAATAATTCTTGGGCGAGGTTCAAATAGTTGGTTGCACCACGGCTACTGGCATCATATTTAATAATACTCTCACCATAACTTGGGGCTTCACTCAACTTTACATTACGCTGAATAATAGTATCAAAAACCATATCAGCGAAGTGCTTCTTCACCTCTTCTACAACTTGGTTGGACAACCGTAATCTAGAATCATACATGGTGAGTAGCATACCTTCTATATCCAAGTCGGTATTGTGAATGCGCTGCACACTTTTGACTGTGTTCAATAGTTTACCCAAGCCTTCCAAAGCGAAGTATTCGCATTGTATTGGTATCATCACAGAGTCCGCTGCGGTCAAAGCATTCAGGGTTAATAACCCCAATGAAGGAGCACAATCAATTAAAATGAAATCATACTCGTTTCTAACCTCTTGAATTGCCTTTTTCATCATGTATTCCCTATCATCCTTGTCCACCAATTCAATTTCAATGGCAACCAAATCGATATGCGAAGGAATCAAATCTACATTGGGGGATTCTGTTTTGATGATAGTTTCTTCGGCGGTAAGGGTATGTTCCAAAAGTTGGTAGGTGCCTTTTTCGATACTATCTACTTCAATGCCCAGTCCAGAAGTTGCATTGGCTTGGGGATCAGCGTCAATAAGCAACACCTTTTTTTCCAAAACCCCTAAAGAGGCTGCTAAGTTTACAGTGGTAGTAGTTTTTCCAACCCCACCTTTTTGGTTCGCAATAGCAATAATTTTGCCCATTACATAAGTTAAGTTAGGGGTTAAAAATACGATTATTTACAACTACAAAAAATGGAATTTGTTAACACTGGGTGAATAAGTCAACCCTTCAACGTTAAAGATAGTTAAAGTTCTATTAATGAAACCCTTACGAGGAATTAATCCATCAAAATCTCTAGAATTTCAATAGCAGCTTCGCTGATCTTTGTACCAGGACCGAATACAGCCACGGCACCGGCTTCGAAGAGAAAATCATAGTCCTGTTTGGGGATGACCCCCCCGACGATGACCATGATGTCTTCCCTTTCATAATTTTTCAGTTCTTCTATTACCGCGGGTACCAACGTCTTATGTCCCGCCGCTAAAGAGGACACACCTAGAATGTGCACATCATTTTCTACAGCTTGTTTAGCAACTTCAGCTGGTGTTTGGAACAAGGGACCGATATCCACATCAAACCCTAAATCGGCATAACCTGTGGCAACCACCTTGGCACCGCGGTCATGGCCATCTTGGCCCATTTTGGCCACCATGATTCGTGGCCGCCGACCTTCTTGTTCAGCAAAATCATCCGCCATTTTTCTGGCTTTTTTGAAGGTGGAGTCATCTTTAATTTCTTTGGAATACACGCCGCTTACCGATTGAATTTGTGCCTTATGCCTGCCAAAAGCAGTCTCCATGGCATCACTAATTTCACCTAGGGTCGCACGATCTTTGGCTGCAGTTATTGCTAAAGCTAACAAATTCTCACCGCTTCCATCTTTTATTTTTTGTTTGGCGGCATCTTCAATCGCTATTAAAGCAGATTTCACTTTTTCAGAATCACGACCTTCACGCAATTTTCTGATTCCTTCGATTTGTTGGCGGCGTACCTTTTGATTGTCGACCTCTAAAATTTGTAGGTCATCTTCATCTTCAAGAACATATTTGTTGACCCCGACCAGCACTTCCTGTCCACTATCCAATCGAGCTTGTTTTTTCGCCGCGGCTTCTTCTATACGTAGTTTTGGTATACCGGCTTCAATGGCCTTGGTCATACCCCCTAAATCTTCAACCTCTTGAATCAATGCCCAAGCTTCGTTAGCTATTTCTTCGGTCAACTGTTCTACGTAATGACTCCCGGCCCACGGATCGACCGTTCGTGTAATCTGGGTTTCTTGTTGGAGATAAATTTGGGTATTTCTTGCTATTCGAGCACTGAAATCGGTGGGTAGTGCTATTGCCTCATCTAAAGCGTTAGTGTGTAAGCTCTGTGTGCCCCCAAAAGCAGCGGCCATGGCTTCTATTGTCGTTCTTGCCACATTGTTGAAGGGGTCTTGTTCGGTCAGACTCCATCCACTGGTTTGAGAATGAGTACGAAGCATTAATGACTTTTCATTTTGCGGCTCAAATTCTTTCACCAATTTGGCCCAGAGCATTCGGGCTGCCCTCATCTTCGCAATCTCAGTAAAATGCCGCATTCCAATACCCCAAAAAAAGGACAGGCGCGGCGCAAAATCATCAATTTTTAGTCCAGCCTTTAATCCAGTTCGGATGTATTCAACACCATCGGCGAGGGTATAGGCGATTTCCATTGCTGCCGGTGCTCCAGCTTCGTGCATGTGGTAACCAGAAATACTAATGCTGTTAAACCGCGGCATATTTTGACTGGTATACTCGAAGATATCGGCTATCAATTGCATTGAAGGAGTAGGAGGGTAGATGTAGGTATTTCGCACCATGAACTCTTTCAAGATATCATTTTGAATCGTACCCGAGAGTTGATACAGCTCAATACCTTGTTCCATAGCTGCAACAATGTAGAACGCCATTACGGGTATTACCGCTCCATTCATGGTCATTGAAACCGACATTTTATCGAGAGGTATGCCATCAAAAAGCACCTTCATATCTTCCACGGAATCAATCGCTACTCCGGCTTTACCAACATCGCCGACCACTCGCTCGTTATCACTGTCATACCCGCGGTGGGTCGGTAAGTCGAAAGCTACGGAAAGTCCCTTTTGTCCGGCGGCCAGATTTCTTCGGTAGAAGGCATTACTTTCTTCAGCAGTGGAAAAACCAGCATATTGTCGAATGGTCCAAGGTCTTCGAACATACATTGTTGAATAGGGGCCACGAAGAAAAGGGCGAATGCCCGCGGCAAAATTTTCATGACCCATAAGCTTGTTTCTTGCTCCATCTTCTACACGGTCACCTTTAGCGTGTTCAAGCGTTAAATTTTGGAGATTTTTTCTGCTCATTTTTCTTCGATTGAAAGGTTCCAGTTGATTTTTTCGGGCTTGTGGTTGTAATTGGTCATTAAAACAATTCCTGAGGTCATTGCCAAGAAACCGATTACAGTGGCATTTTCAGCATTATCATTAGTGTCGTCGTCAAAAATATCTTCCAGGGAAGAAGCCAAAAGCCCTCCCCAAGTTGTTACGCCTCCCAAAACGGTCAATGTGATGCCTCCGAATAACCTTCCGTTTGGTTTTCGAAATTTGACAATATCACTCAGTTTGATGATTTCACCACCATCCAGAATAATGCTTTGTTTGTCCTTTATGGCAAACACTCCTTTATAGCGCGCATCTTTAGTGCGTACAATCAAAATTGTACCCTCCTCAAATATTCTTGTCTTTTTTATTTCACCGTTTCTGACCTTTTCGAACTTTAAGACGTATTCTTGTGCCATCGCCGATACGATAGGAATAAAAACTAGTACAATTAAAGTTGCAAAACGTCTCATCCTTCTTCCTCAAGTCGTTGTTGCTCTAAAGCCTCAGATAAGCGCTTTTCAAGTATTGGAGCAATTAATGTTTTTCGTTTGTACTGTTTTAAAAATGGATAGAGCTCTAAGTCATTCTTCATTCTATCTTGGGCATTTTGGTACTTGTTGGTACCCAGTAAGACCAACTCTCCCTCATTAAAAAGTTGTTGTTCCTTAATTGCAGATGCCTTGATTTTATTCTGAATCACTCCTTTTTTCAGTTCATTTAAGAATCCACCTGAGGTTTCTATTTGTTTGAAAAGTTCCAACGCCTTTTCACTCAATTGCTTAGTTAGGGTTTCGATATAATAAGAGCCTTCAGCGGCATAGCAGGCCTCATCAAAATAACTTTCTTCTTTTAGTAGTAGTAATTGGTTTCTCGCAATGCGTTCACCAAATTCATTGTCTTTGTGATAAATCGCATCGTAAGGTAGATTACAAACTATATCCGATCCACCCAGAACAGCTGACATACATTCTGAAGTTGTTCTTAGCATATTTACATTGTAATCATAAAGCGTTTTATTTCGTTTGGATGGAAATGCCAAAATATGGCACTCCTTGGTCAAACCATATGCGGTCGATATGGTTTTCCAAAGCAGCCGTAAGGCTTTAATCTTAGCGATTTCGAAGAAATAGTTTGGTCCTATGGCTACATTGAATACTATCGGTTTTTCCTTCGCATCTTTCAATGCGGAATCAAAGTGGTTAAGATATTCATTGACATGTGTTAAGCCATATGCCAATTGTTGAACAACGTTCGCTCCAGCGTTTTGGTACAAGGCCATGTCAACTGAAATAATGGAGACCGAAGGATTACCATCCATAAGCTGCACTATTTCTTCCAAATTCTTGTGGTCTTTTGCCATGTTATGAAACCAATTACCACTTCGACCCAAGTTGCCAATAATGTCATGGTGCAGGTAGATTTCGCAGGATTGATTTCCGATATATTCCTTAAGACCTTGGATAGGGGCCAATTGCAGAAAGTGGAATTTTAGATGAATTGGTGTAGAAGACAGTGGAATATTTTTAAACAGTAATGACCATTCTACATCGGCATCGGGCAATTCAAAGATCAAAGCGGTCGCTCCTCGACCCAAAACATCCGCAGCCTTGCGATTGGCAAGTTCTAGGTTACCTGCATAAATGGATTGACCAATCTGCCATGAATAATTTTTTGCAGTGGAAATATTTGTTTTTCCACCTAAATCTTCCGCATTATAAAAAGGTTTAACGTTGATACCTTCCAAGGACTCCCAAATCAGGGTTTCGTTATAGTCCGCACCTTTTAAGTCTACCTGGATTTTCTGTTTCCATTGTTTGGCAGAAACCGCCTCAAATTCTGAAAAGAGGGAATCATTTTTCATCTTCAATCGTTCACTTTTGTACTGTCTTCGTATTCAATTAAAAAGACCTCTTCGTTTTCTTTCTTCATGTAATACTTTTCACGAGCATATTTTTCCAGGGCCTTGGGATCGTTGAGCTCGTTCAAAAGTTTTTTGTCTTTTTCAATCTCTTTTTTTAAAAAGTCCTTTTGTTCTTCTAATTTGTTTATTTCCTTCTG
>CAYNUM010000165.1:0-5833 GCA_964400025.1 uncultured Croceivirga sp. | reverse complement strand
GCTATCATTTACATTGTGGCCTATTTTTTCTTTTATTCCTATAACCAATACACCACCGCCCAGCTTACCGAATTAAAAACCAATCGGCAGCAAGCCGAATTGCAACTGGCCACGTTGAAGGCGCAATTGAGTCCGCATTTCCTGTTTAATTGTATCAATTCGCTCTCCGTACTTATTCATGATAATGCGAACAAGGCCGAGACCTTTATCCGGGCAATGGCCAAACTGTATCAATACACCTTGGAGAATTGCAGGGAATCATTGATTTCAGTCCGCAGTGAGTTGGATTTTGTAAACTCTTATGCCTTTTTACTGCAGACACGCTTTGGAGAGGCCTTTACCCTAAAGGTTGATTTGGATGATAAACACCTCGATAGTATGATTCCCCCCTTGACCTTGCAACTGTTGGTAGAGAATGCAGTAAAACACAACACGGTCAATCAGGCGAACCTGATGTTGGTGACCATTAATGGTGATGCAGGTTCACTTACCGTTTCCAATACTAAAAACCCTATTTCTCGAGCTAAGGCCTCAACGGGAGTGGGCTTGAACAATATCAAAGGGCGCTATGATGTTCTTTCAAAACGGTCTGAAATTCGAATTGACAATGGCGAGAAATTTGCCGTGACCTTACCCTTGTTGACCTATGAATAAGTTGTTTGTACATAATGCTTGGTTTCGTCTAGTGGCTCCCATTTTCTGTGGTATACTGGTCTATCTTTTGATTTTGCTCATCAATGATTCCGTGCTATTCATTCAAGAGGATTTCTTAAGCCAGGAACTTTTTGTTTGTGTGGGTCTGGCGTATTTGACCCAAGAATTTTCACGGTTTTCATTGGTCATCTTTGAACGGCTTAAATGGCCTAAATCCTTCGTCTGGCGTGTTGTTTTGCAGGTATTCACCTCCATGTTGTTGACCGTCGTATTGGTCACCCTGGCCGTCTACATCTATTTTACGGAAATATTGTTCTATCAGCCCAACCCAAGGGAATTGTTGGTCTTTAACAGCATCTTTTCCTTTATCACATTTTTGTATGTCATGCTGTATTTGGGGTATTATTTTCTGTTCAGGAGGAATACCAAAAAGCTAGAGGAAGAAGCGTTGATAAAACGGGGAATCGAAGCTGATTTTACCACTTATTTAAAGGGAATCAATCCGCAGTTATTGTTTGAGAGCCTGGAAGCCTTATTGGTCACCATGAAAGAAGATCCCGATAGGGCAGAGGAACTTTCTGACCAATTTTCAATCGTTTATCGCTATATCCTCTCCAAAAGAAAACGTGAGCTGGTGCCAGTGGAGGAGGAACTTGAGGTCACCGGCACCTTAATTAAGCTGTTGAATCACCTTCCATTTCGGAAGATCAAATTGGAAAGGCCCAAAAAGATGGAAGGATTGATTTTACCGACGGCCTTGTTGACCATAGTCGAGGGTATCGTACGAACCACGATTGCCGCAAAAAACAAAACATTGACCATTTCGTTAATCGACCACCCTGAGGGATTGCAACTGAGCTATACGCCCGAAGAAAAATTAAAGGAATCCTTGACCATAGAGGTATTGTCCGAGGTGGTGGAAGGCTTTGGATTTTATACTGAACAAAAAGTTTCGATAACTAATAACAGTGATTTAAAAATCATTGAGTTACCAAAAATAAACTATCATGAAAGTATGCATAATTGAAGATGAACCCTTGGCTGCTGAAAAGCTAAAGCTTTATTTGAACAAATGTGATTCATCCACAGAAATTTTGACAGTTTTGGATGCTTTGGAAACGGCGATTCCATGGATTCAAGAACATCAATTAGAGGTAGATCTATACTTTATGGACGTTCAGTTGACCGATGGCCTAAGTTTTGAAATCTTTGATAGCATACCCATCAACAAACCGGTCATTTTTACCACGGCTTTTGATGAATTTGCCATTGACGCCTTCAAGGTCAATAGTATCGATTACCTTTTGAAACCCATCACCTTTACCGATTTGTCAAAATCGTTGAAGAAATTAAAAGCGTTACAGCGGCAGTTTTCCAACGCGGCTGAAATTGCGCCCACTATAGCAAAAATGTCGAAGAAAGTCTATAAAGACCGCTTTATGATTCGAATTGGCAATCATTTGCGTTCAGTGCTTACGGCTGATATCGTGGCGTTCTATGCAGAAGGCCGCGATGTATGCTTAATCAATGCCGAGGGTAAGGAATACCCTGTAGAATACACGGTTGAAATCTTAAAAGACCTGGTTAATCCGAAGGACTTTTTTCGGGTCAACCGTAGTTTTATCGTTTCCCTAAAGGCGATTACCGATGTTGTGGTCTATTCCAACCGACGTTTAAAGCTTACCATTAAAAATTGGAGCGATAAAGAAATTGTCGTTAGTCGCGAAAAAGTGGGGGACTTCAAAAAGTGGTTTGAAGGAAATTGAACACCTTCTTTTGGTTGATTTGTAATATCTTAGGGTAAAATCGTGCATTATGAAGCCCTTACCATTATTGCTTTCCATGCTGTTGCTATGCTCTTGTCAAGAACCCGTAACCTATGACCTCGTTCTTCAGAACGGACTGATTTACGATGGGGAAGGGGGGAAGCCTTATCTCGGTGATGTGGGCATCAATGCCGATACCATAGCTTTTATTGGTGATGCCAATTCCCTCAAAGGAAAAGAACTGTTACCCTTAAACGGTATGGCCACTGCCCCTGGATTTATTAATATGTTGAGCTGGGCGAATGTTACCCTTTTGGAAGACGGCCGATCGCAAAGCGATATTCGGCAGGGGGTAACCCTAGAAGTCATGGGCGAGGGGCGCTCCATGGGCCCTTTGAATGCTACAATGAAAACCAATATGCAGAATAACCAGGGTGATATCAAGTTTGACGTCGCATGGAGCTCTCTTGGGGAATACCTCCAGTATTTGGAGGATAAGGGAGTTTCGACCAATGTGGCCTCATTTGTGGGCAACGGAACCTTACGCACGCATGTTATCGGTTTTGATAACCGACCGGCTACGGAAGAAGAATTGCAACTAATGAAAGACCTGACGAAACAGGCGATGGAAGAGGGGGCAGTGGGGCTCTCGAGCGCACTTTTATACGCACCAAGTATGTATGCCGATACCCAAGAATTGATTGAATTGGCCAAGGTGGCAGCAGAATATGACGGACTTTACACTTCCCATATTCGTGATGAGGGCGATTATTTGATTGAAAGTTTGGATGAATTTCTGGAAATCGCCAATGAATCTGGAATACGTTCTGAGGTGTACCATCTTAAGGCCTCTGCAAAGCGTAATTGGCACAAACTGGATGTGGCGATTGCTAAAATAGATTCCGCCAGAACGGCCGGACTGCCCATTACGGCAGATGTGTACACCTATAATGCCAGTTCTACAGGATTGCATGTGCAATTACCGGGTTGGGCCCGTGAGAATGGTATTGCGGCCATGCTAGAACGTTTGGGAGATGCCAGCAACCGAAAAAGGGCCATAGCCGAATTGGAGTTTCGTAATAGTCCTGAAACCATTTTATTGGTGGGATTTAGAAATGAGGAAATGCGCAAATATGGCGGCAAGTATTTAAACGAGGTGGCCGAAGAATGGGGGAAAAGCCCTGAGGAAACCCTGGTGGACCTACTGATAATGGACCAAAGTCGCATTCAGGTGGTCTACTTTTCGATGTCGGAACAAAACATCAAAAAGAAAGTGGCTCTGCCATGGGTCAGTTTTTGTTCAGATGCGGGTTCGTACACGAATGAAGGCGTATTTATCAAGCAAAGTACCCATCCACGTTCGTATGGGTCTTTTATTCGGGTATTGGGCAAATTCTCGAGAGATGAAGGTGTGATGCCCTTGGAAGAAGGCATACGCAAATTGACTTCGCTGCCAGCAGATAATTTAAAATTGAAAAAACGCGGGCGGCTCAGCGTCGGCCATTATGCCGATGTGGTCGTCTTTGACCCTGAGAAGGTGACCGATAATGCGACCTTTACCGAACCCCATCAATATTCGGAGGGCATTCTTCATGTTTTTGTGAACGGTGGCCAAGTGTTACGAGATGGGGAACATACTGGAGCCATGCCAGGGCGTTTTGTAAAAGGACCAGGGTATACCGGCGAATAAATAGAAACTCAGTCTAAGGTGGTATTTGCCATTTCGGGTGGGGTATAGGCTCATTATCACTTTTGGCAGAAAAATTGTGGGAGTAATTTGGGGTCAAACTCAAATAAATCGGTGATATGAAAACAACAGTTCTAAAGATTGCGATGCTTGTTTCAGGCATTTTGTTGCTATCCTGCGGCGGTCAAAAGGAAACGGTTACAGCAGCAGAAATGGAAAAATTGGAAACCTTGGTCAATGAAAAATCCTTTGTGTTGAATGCACGATGGGCCAACCCATTATCGACCAGAAGTATGAATGCGATTGCTGGGGCGGGACTATTACCGCCTGGCAGTAATACCAACCGTATCGACATTCTTGGTACTGCTAGCTATTTAAAGATTGAAAATGATAGCGTTATGGCGATTTTACCCTATTATGGCGAACGCCAGTTTGGGGGAACATACAATCCGCAAGAGGCTGGAATACAGTTTAAGGGCGTGGCCGAAAACTTTAAGATGAACTTTAATGAAAAGAAACGGCAATACGACTTTGAATTTGATGTTGTCAATGAATTCGGGGAAGGCTTTAATGTCAATGGCAGCCTCTATGCCAATCTAAACACCACCTTTTACATCAATAGTACCGAGCGCATGACCATTGGTTATTTTGGCTCAGTGGGGGCTATGGAAGCAGAGTAGGGGTTTTGGGTTGGTATTCAGGATAAAACGTAATTTACGGTCCAGACGCTAAAAAACTATGCCAATCAATCCAAAGACCAGATGGAACCTTACTAGAATACTACCGTTTGGTATTATCTGGATGGTCACCGGTATGGTCTTTATGGCTTCTGATGTGTTAGCCATTGGGGATAACCCAGTACCAAAAGGGGTTGTGAAACTTAATACCAATGTTTTTTTGATGGCCACCTTGTCAAGTTTGCTGATGGGGCTGTTGGTAGGTACATTGGAAACTCTTTTTGTAGACCGCTTGTTCAAAAAACTAAGTCTCTGGAAAACGGTTATTTCTAAATTTTTCTTCTATGCTACGATTTTCACCCTAGTCATAGCGTTGTTGTATCCTGTGGCAGCCAGTTTGGAGATGGACGTGTCGTTATTTGACCCCCAGGTCATTGAGAAGTTTAAAGCCTTTTGGGGTAGTGGGGCCTTGTTGAGTACCGCGTTGCAGCTGTCATACAGTTTGCTGCTCTGTTTACTGTATGAATCCATCAGTGAGAATTTGGGGCATTCGGTCTTGGTCAACTTTTTTACGGGTAAATACCATACCCCAAAACAGGAGGAACGTATATTCTTGTTTTTGGATATGTATAATTCTACTACTATTGCCGAGTCATTGGGGCATATTACATACTTCAAATTTTTACAGCGATATTATGATGACTTGGCAGATGCTATTATTCGCAACGGAGGAGAGGTCTATCAATATGTCGGTGATGAAATTGTGCTGACCTGGCCAAAGAATAAAGGCATTCACAATAATCGCTGTATTCAGTGTTTTTTGGATATGAAAACGGATTTGGAACGAAAATCAGGGAAATACAAGAAAGAATTTGGCCATAGCCCCAGATTTAAAGGAGGAATGCATTTGGGTGCGGTAACGACCGGAGAAGTCGGTGCTTTAAAGAAAGAAATCGTGTATACCGGTGATGTTTTAAATACAGCAGCTAGGATTCAGGGATTATGTAAAACCTTGGGCAAAGATATTTTGTTCTCCGAAGCTTTAAAGA
>CAYNUM010000164.1:0-5847 GCA_964400025.1 uncultured Croceivirga sp. | reverse complement strand
ACGATTGGCATCAGTATTTGATATCAGAACCAAAAATGGCAATGTGGAAAAGTTCTCAGGTGAAGGTTCTATCGGACCTGTTACCGGAAATTTGGCGCTTGAAATTCCGGTTAAAAAAGATACATCCTCCTTGGTAATTGGGGGTAGGGGAGCTTACGCCGATTGGATATTACGTTCCTTGGACGATGAATCCCTGAACAACAGTCAGGCTTCATTTTTTGATGTAATTGCCAAATATCATCATCGTTTCAATGAAAATAGCGAAATCAAGGGTACGGCTTATTTCAGTAGGGACGATTTTAGTATCACCTCAGACTCACTTTACAATTACAACAATAGGCTTGCTTCTATTAGATGGGACCATAGACACAGCGAGAAGACAATTGGTGCCCTAATGGCTGCGAACAGTGATTATCGTTTTGGTATCGATTTTGACGGAGAGGCCAATACTGATTTTGACCTCAATTATAGTATCAACGAAACTGAATTGAAGTACAAGTTGAATACTCGAGTGAATGATAAGCATTCATTGGATTATGGTGTTTCTGCCAAATTTTATTCTGTTAATCCAGGAAGTATCGAACCTACGGGAGGTGACTCAGATATTGCCCCTCTTTTTATTGATGAAGAGCAAGCCGTTGAAGGTGCATTGTTCTTGGGTGATAATATAGAGGTCACTGACCGATTGGGAATTGATTTAGGGGTGAGATATGCATTTTTTGCAGCTTTGGGGTCGGGAACCCAACGCACTTATTTTGATGGCCAGCCGCGTAATGAAGCTACCGTCAGAGACACCATAAGTTACGGAAGTGGAGAGGTCATTGAGACATACGGTGGTCCTGAGGCCCGTTTAGCAATCCGTTATTTGTTGGCTCCAGATTTTTCAGTCAAAGCAAGTTTCAACAATGCCTATCAATTCATACATACCCTTACTAATAACACTACAGTATCTCCAATTGATACTTGGAAATTATCTGACTTGAATATTGAACCGCAAACCGGTTACCAAGCTTCACTAGGTTTTTACAAAAACTTCAATGACAACATGTTTGAAGTAAGCTTGGAAGGTTATTATAAGCGATTGGATAATGTGTTGGATTTTAAGACGGGTGCGGACCTTTTCCTCAATGAAAATGTAGAGACCGAGGTATTACAGGGCGATGGTAAAGCCTATGGTGTTGAATTCTTAATAAAGAAAAATAGAGGAAAACTCAACGGATGGTTAGGTTATACCTATGCCCGTTCGCTATACAGATTTGATAGTGAGTTCAGCGAAGAACGTATCAATGGGGGCGAGTTTTTCCCATCAAATTTTGACAAGCCACATGATGTAAGTCTAATTGCCAACTACAAGTTGACCAAGCGTTATAGCTTTTCGATGAATTTTGTCTATCAGACGGGTCGGCCAGTGACATATCCTATCGGGACTTTCCGTTTCAATAATGCTGATTTTGTGGCTTTCAGTGACCGAAACGAGTTCCGTATCCCTGATTTTTATCGGTTGGATTTAGGAATAAACATTGAAGGCAATCATAAGAAAAATAAACTGGCCCACAGTTTTTGGACCATCTCGGTATATAACGTTTTGGGCCGCAATAACCCCTATTCGGTGTTTTTTGTCACGGAAGATGGAGAAGTAAAGGCGTTGCAAAGTTCCATATTTGCTATTCCCGTCCCATCTATTACCTATAATTTTAAGTTCTAAAAATTCAAATTGCTATGAATTATGAAATCGAAATTAAGTTTAAAATATACCCTAACCGCTTTAGTCGCGGTATTCCTATTGTCATGTATTGAGGAATTTGAGGCAGAATCCCTCAATTTCGAGAGTATTCTTGTCGTTGATGCGAGACTGACGGATAAGGTTGATGTTCAATCCATTAACCTTTCGCGAACATTTGAGTTTGATTCCATTCCAAGACCTGAGCGGAATGCTCAAGTGGAATTGGTAGCTGAAAGTGGAACTACTTTTCCATTCAACGAAACAGCTTCTGGTGTTTATTCGAGTACTTCAAGCTTAAATCTCTCGGCTGGTGAATCGTATCAATTGCGAATTACCGCCCAAAATGGAACAACCTTTGTTTCAAGTTTTGAGCAGTTGCCAGAACCCGTTGAAATAAATGAATTGAAAGCCGTTCGTAGAGTAAATAATACAGGCCTTGAAGGCGTTTCAATCCTTTTGGATAATTCTCCAAATACAGGTCAACCTGAATTTTTTCGATATGAATTTGACGAGACTTACAAGATAGTGGCCCCAGATTTTAATCCCTTTGATTGGGATGAAGTCGATTATGATTTTTTCTGTGAGGACCAAGACGGCTGGGAGGCAACTATTGCGCCGCGTTCAGAGGACGCCCGAATATGTTTTTCCAACAATCAATCGATAGACTTGCAATTGGCCACTACTGCGGATTTATCATTCGGCGGTCTAAAAGATTATGAGGTGCGGTTTTTGAGTCGAGAGAATTATCGAATTTCCCATCGGTATAGCATTTTGGTGAAGCAATATCATCATTCAGCTGATGCCAACTCATTTTTCAATACACTGCTTGACTTTTCAGGTTTTGAGAGCATTTTTAGCAATGTGCAGACCGGCTCCCTTGAAGGTAATCTAAGTGCTGAAAATTCAAATGAATCGGTGTTGGGCTTTTTTGAATTGAGTTCTTATACCGAAAGAAGAATGTACTTTAATTATGAAGACTTATTTCCCGGTGAACCGTTACCTCCCTACATTATAAACTGTGAACAAACTAGTAAACCTTCATTGTACCCAGAAGGTTTTCACGCAACCATTATTGATGGTAAGATAGTCATTGATGGTACTTCAAACAGTCCATTATTGGATGGTATTATCGCAGGTCTGATTGGTTATGCTGGAACAAATGAAAACTTCGGTCAAATTGGTGGTGATGGAGAAATTGAAAGAGGACCTTTTATCGTAAAGCCCTTGGGTTGTGTTGATTGTAGGAAGTATGGAAGTAATGTTGCGCCTGAATTTTGGCAAGAAGAATAGAACGATTAGGAAAGATAGGAATGAATAAGAACAGTTTTTTTCTCTTTTTAATAATTGGTCTTGTTGTATTATCGACTGGTTGCATAGAAGAGTTTAACGCGGAAACCCAAGAACTGGAGACGCTTTTGGTTGTCGAAGCATTAATTACCGATGTGGCCAAACAGCACGAGGTGCAATTATCACGTGTTTTTGCTTTTGAAAACGAAGAGCCTGTTGTCGAAAGGAACGCCTCGGTGAGCGTGAAAGATGATCTCGGTGTTGAATATCTTTTTGAAGAAATCGAACCTGGGTTGTATCGTTCACAGACGATTTTTGCGGCCGAACGGGGTAAATCATATCAATTACGAGTCACTACGTCAGATGGCGAAAATTACAGTTCTAGAGAGGAGTTTCTACCGGAGAGTATCCCTGTTGGAGAAATAAGGGCAGAACGATTTTTGAATGATGACGGAGAGGAAGGAGTAGGTATCTTTTTAGAAAAATCCTTAAGTGGTTCAACACCAGGGTTTTTTCGATATGAGTTCGATGAAACCTATAAAATAATTGCTCCTAATTGGGAACCTTTTCGATTTGAAGTAGTGCTCAACACTCCTTGTATCGATGAGGCTTTTGTTGTAGACGTCGTCTCTTGGGAAGATGAACGGAAGACCTGCTTTGGCACATCCAAATCGGAACGGTTAATTTTAAATACTACGGTTGACCTACAAGAGAACGCCAACAATAGTTTTCAACTTCATTTCCTATCACGGGATAATTACATTATATCACATCGTTATAGCATTAATGTTACCCAATACTCCCAAACGCCAGATGCCTTTTCTTTTTATGAAAGATTGCGTGATTTTTCGTCTCGACCCGATGTCTTTTCTCAAGTACAACCAGGGTTTCTTGAGGGTAATATCATGCAAGACGCAAATTCGGATGAAAAGATCTTGGGTTATTTTGAAGTGGCTTCGGTAAGCGAGAAAAGAATGTATTTCAATTATGCCGATTTGTTTCCAGGTGAGTCCTTGCCTCCATACCCAACAAATTGCGAAACTTTTGGAAACCCACAATTATTTCCTGAAGGATATACCTGTTTTGGAGTAGGAGATTGTGAAGGACAATGCGTTTCGCCCTTGATTACCCAAATAGACTCAGAAGCGGTGGTTTATGCCGGAATAAAGGAGGATGACGATTTAGCGCCTTATTTTACCTGGCCAAGTCCATGTGGGGATTGTACAGAATTGGGAAGTAATATAGTACCTGAATTTTGGTCTGAAGAATGAAAAGGTTAAAATACATATGGATTCTATTTTTCACAACACAAGGCTGCATTGAAGAGTTTCAAGCGGAGACACAGGCCTTGGAAACCCTTCTGGTAGTTGATGCTCTGATAACTGATGAATTGAAACGGCACGAGGTAGAACTTACTCGTGTATCTGCCTTTGAAGAAGAGGATCCATCCGTAGAGGGGGGAGCTTCTGTACAAATTGTAGATAGTCAAGGAACTATCTTTCGTTTTACTGAAACCGAACCTGGATTATACAGGTCGGAGACCGCTTTTGCAGCCGCACAGGATAGGACTTATAGTTTGGAGATAAGTACGGTAGATGGAAAGGAATATAAATCCAGAGCTGTTAGGACTCCCAATAGCGTGCCTATTGGAGATGTAAAGGCGGAACGAATCATCACGGACTTAGAAGAAGAAGGGGTAGGTATTTTTTTGAATAATGACGCCAATGGTTCTGAGCCATCATATTTTAGGTTTGAATATGAAGAAACGTACAAAATAATTGCTCCAAGGTGGGACCCTTTTCGTCTACGGGTCGTTCGATACGAACCCTGTTTTCCCGATCCTTTTGTAGTTGATATTATAGTTTGGGAAGATGAAAGACAAACGTGTTTTTCATCAGAAAAATCAAAACGTCTTATGCAAGCATCCTCAGTGGATTTAGAAAATAATCAAATCGATAATTTTCAGTTGCGTTTTATTTCTAGGGATAACTATATCATGTCTCACCGGTACAGTATGGAAGTCACACAATATGCCCAGACTCAAGATGCGCATTCATTCTACGAAAGATTAGGTGATTTTTCATCCTCAGATAATCTTTTTTCCCAAGTACAACCGGGCTTTCTCGAAGGCAATATTTCTTTGGAGTCGAACCCCGATGAAATGGTGTTGGGGTATTTCGAGGTAGCCTCGGTCAGTAAGAAGCGTATATATTTTAATTATACGGATTTGTTTCCAGGTGAACCGCTGCCCCCTTACGCCATAAATTGTGAAACATTTGGAAATCCAAGGTTATGGCCACAACGTTATCATTGTGCGGGTGCAGGAATCTGTGATGGTAATTGTGAATCCCCCTTGATTGAACAACTATTGGCCGGTACCGTAGTTTTTGCCGCCGAAAAAGAAGATGACTTTTTAAGTCCGTATTACACTTGGCCCAGCCCATGTGGTGATTGTACGAAGTTGGGGAGTAATGTAGTACCTGAATTTTGGTCTGAAGAATGAAAAATCTTAGCTACATATGTATGATTGTGCTTCTACATGTTAGTTGTGTAGAAGAAATACCTGTGCGATCCGAACTGCAATCTACTATTGCCGTGGAGGAGATTTTGGTGGTGGATGCACGGTTAACCGATGAGCTTAAAAAACATGAAGTACAATTGACCAAAATATTTGCTTTGGAGGATGACGCACCCATTTTTGAAACTGGGGCCATCGTCAGAATGATGGATGATCAAGGAGGGGAATTTGTTTTTGAAGAAATAGAAGAAGGGTTGTATCAATCATCAATGGCTTTTGCAGCTATCCATGGGAGGTCCTATCGCTTGGAAATCACTAC
>CAYNUM010000163.1:0-5859 GCA_964400025.1 uncultured Croceivirga sp. | reverse complement strand
GAATAGAAAGCATTAAGCTCTTTGTCACTGCCGATAACTTGGGTTTCAGGGCTATCAAAAGGAAAATAGTCATCCTGGACGACCAACACCAAACGTTCGTCATTATTTAAACTCGTCCGTTGACTTTTACAAGAAATCGCTAGAAGAATGATAAAAGGCACTAAATATTTCATTAGTACGAATTCTTAAATCTGGAATGGTATGCCTTTTCGTACACTTCTTCATAAAGCGGTAGAATGTTCTTTATCTCAAATCCTTTGGAAATAAGCTGGGCGTTTCCTTTGAATTTTTCCAATCGTTGATTATCTGATAAAAGATGAATTGCGTTCTTAGCCATTTCCTCAACATTGCCCACATCGCTTAAAAATCCACTTTCCCCGTGCCTATTGACTTCAGGAATACCACCACTGTTGCTTGAAATGACGGCAACTTTATTGGCCATGGCCTCCAAAGCCGCAAGTCCAAAACTTTCTGTTTCAGAAGGCAGTAAAAACAAGTCAGAAAAACAAAGAATGCGGTCAATTTCATTGCTATTACCCAAGAACAGTACTTTTTCTTCAATACCTAATTCCTCACATCGTAATTCGGCCTTTTCCTTTTCTGGGCCCTCACCTACCATAATCAGTTTTGACGGTATTTGCTTTTGTACTCGATAAAATACTTCAACCACATCGGGAATACGCTTGACCTTTCGAAAATTACTAATATGAGTAATAATTTTTTCACCATCGGCGGCCATTAACGATCGCTGACAATCAGTGAAGCTATTGCTGTACTTCTTGGAATCTATAAAGTTCGGAATGACCTCAATTTCGTTTTCTACGTTGAAAATTTCCAAGGTTTTTTGTTTCAAATCATGCGAAACAGAAGTCACAACATCTGATTTGTTAATACTGAACGTTACGGCAGATTTATAGAAAGGATGATTACCTACCAATGTAATGTCGGTACCATGCAAAGTGGTTATCATCGGTATGTATATGTCCTCTTCCTTCAACATTTTCTTGGCCATATAACCTGCATAGGCATGAGGTATAGCATAATGTACATGCAAAAGCTCTATTCCATAGTGTTTGATGGTATCAACCAGTTTACTCGAAAGTGCCAATTCATAGGGCTGATATCTAAAAAGAGGATATTCTGGTACGTGAACTTCATGAAAATGGATATTGTTGTTCAACAAGCCCAATCGTACCGGTTGTTGATAGGTTACGAAATGTATTTCGTGGCCTCTTTCGGCCAAAGCTATGCCCAATTCAGTGGCTACAACTCCACTACCCCCAAAGGTAGGGTAACATACTATTGCAATTTTCATAGGCTAAAAGTAGCGCATTAAATTAAAGCTAATTGATAATGGAATCATAAATAGCTTGCTGAATTCTTGTGCGTAGACCCGATCTCACCAACAGGTTATTGCGCATGGTTGGATAGGTTCTGTTGGAAAGAAATACATAAACCAATTCTTCATCTGGATCGGCCCAAGTGTAAGTACCCGTAAAGCCGCTATGCCCGAAACTTTCACGAGAAACACACCCGCAAGTCGGCCCCTTATCTTCAAGTTGTGGCTTATCAAAACCAACCCCTCTTCTTACGTTTTTATTGCAGAAGTAACAGGTGTTAAATTTTTTGACCGTTCTAGCATCCAAGAAACGTTCTCCTCCATAATATCCCCCCTGTAAATACATCTGCATGACCTTGGCCACATCGTTTGCATTTCCAAAGAGACCAGCATGACCTCCTACTCCACCCTGCATGGCAGCACCCATATCATGAACATAACCATGCACTGTTTGATACCGATAATAGTTGTCTTCTTCACTGGGCACAATTTCAGGCAGTTCGTACTTTTCTATCGGATTATACAGTAATCTAGACGTCCCCATTCGGGATAATAGAAACTTATCCAACAGCACATCCAATGTGCCTCCGTAAGACTCCTCAATAAATTTCTTCAAAACATAGTAGGAAACATCGCTGTATCGATAGCGATTTGATTTAAGTTCTTGTCTACCTATTCGATTGTATATGGAATCTTGATAAAAGTTCGCCAGGTACATTCCGTCTATGACCTTTATGGAATAGTCTTCGGTAGGATATCTTTTATAAAAAAGTTCTGAAGGCTTTTTGTTCTCATCCAAAGTACTCAGATAGAACGCAATCCAAGCCGGTAACCGCCCATAATGGGACAACGCCTTTAAAACCGTGACATTCTTTAATTCTGATTCTTGGTATTCGGGCACCAAATCTTGAAAGGTATCGTTCAATTTCAGACGGCCTTCCTCTTCCATCTTCATAATTAAGGGGAGCGTACCCAAAATCTTGGTTACCGAAGCCAGATCAAAGATGTGGTCATTCGTAACATTATCCGAGGAGTCATAAGTTGGTCTTCCAAAGCTTTTGTTGTAAACAACTTTACCGTTTTTTGCCACCAAAACCTGTGCACCCGGAAACATTAGCGAATCCAAACCCCTTTGCACCAAAGTGTCCACAATAGCCAATCGTTTGGAATCAAGGCCCACTCGTTCTGGTATACTATAACCTAGTCTTGAGATAGGTTGGGTCGTTATGCCGGTCTTTACCGGAAAAATTCCACTTGCTGTCACCGGTAATTTACCACAGGCGCCTATCGCACCAAAAAGTACTTCTGCTGTCTTTTCTTGGGCAATCTTGCTATTCTGGTAGGAAACCACAACTCCATCGAGATGGTCAAAATTGATGACATCCAATAAAGCATAAGGTTTTGTAAATACGGTCAATAATGTATTATGAGTCCGCATTCTTGCTATTTCTTGCAACCAAAAAAGTTCATTTTTGGTAAATCGATGCCCTTTCCAAGGACTGGCATTGCTTTTATGCAAGCCTATAATTACCAGATTAAAATCCCTGAGTTGGTCACGATAACCCGCCATATCATTGGCTTTAACTTCAGTGACATCTCCAAACTTTTTTAGGCTCTTAATAAAATGACTGTTATCAGCATCACCAAACTTTACGTAAGCAATCTTCTTCTTCTCCAATCCTTGTATTGGAATCAACGAAAATCGATTTTTGACAACGGTAATGCCGCTTTCAATAGCACTTTCATAAACCAATTGATCTTCGACACTATTCAAGTCCGTGACGAGATTTTTTAAATCAATGGGACTATAGCGGTGAAGTCCCACTTTATACTTCGCCTTTAAAATCTTCTTCACCGAAGTCTCCAATCTTGCCTCGCTTATTCTACCTTCTTGATAAGCCTCCATTATCTTGTTCTTAGCCCCAATTACATCTTTTGGCATCAAGAGCATATCATTACCTGCTAGGAAGGCGGAAAGTTCAACCTCACCTTCAGGAGCAAATTCGGCCACCGCTTTCATATTCAAGGCATCCGTAAAAACGAGACCCTTGTAACCCATATCGGTTTTTAAAAGATCGGTAATTATACTTTTCGATAAGGAAGAAGGATGTCCCGGTTTCGATTCAAGTACTGGAATATCAAGGTGACCCACCATTACGCTCGAAATACCGGCACTTATCAATTCTTTATAAGGTCGTAGTTCTACGCTATCCAAACGTTCTTTGGTAAAATCTAAATAGGGTAAGGAATGATGTGAGTCTGTAGCCGTATCGCCATGACCTGGAAAATGCTTACCTGACGAGAGCACACCAGCCTCGTGCATACCGTTCATAAAAGCAACGCCCTTTCGGCCAACATTTTCAACGTCTTCACCAAAAGACCGATTGCCAATAATTGGATTTTTAGGATTGATATTTACATCGAGGTCGGGAGCGAAATTAATATGAACCCCCAAACGCTTGGCATGCATTCCAACACGGTAACCTACCTGTTGTACCAATGAATCGTCTTGAATGGCCCCCAGGGTCATATTCCAAGGGAAAGCGTAGGTAGAATCCAAGCGCATGGCCAAACCCCACTCGGCATCCATTCCAACCAATAATGGAGTTTTGGAGGCAGCCTGCAATTGATTGGTCAATCGGGCTTGTCGTACTGGGCCGCCTTTAGAAAAAATCACTCCACCCAAATGGTGTTCATCAACAATATTTTTTATGGAAGCAATCGCGTCCATACTCTGGTTGGATGAAAGGCTAATCATGAAAAGCTGGCCGACACGTTCCTCTAGACTCATAGCTGAGTAAACGCCTTCAACCCATTGTGACTGTGCTAGACTATCTTTTGCGATTAATGGGTCTTTTTGCCCATAAGCAGATAGCACTAGAATACTAAGTAGGATGGAGCAATAGTATTTTCTAATCATAAATTGTTGGGTTCAATTTATGTACCAAAAATATGCATTTGGTCGAAAAGTGCCCTAAAAATGTGGTATACGGCTAATTTTAGAAGATGAAATTACATAAAACGCGAATGCCAGCTTTCTGAAGCCGGTACTTCCCAATGCTCTAAATATTCTTGTTTTGTCGCAACCAAATTGTTGAATACGATGGTGTTTTTAGACACGGAGCGTGCTTTGGCCATCTTTTTAAAATCCTTCAAAGGCTTGTAGGCCACAAATTCACCCTGCTTGTAAGAAACGTTCATTTTGTCCAATAAGTCAACCTCGAATTTCTGTTCTAAATGCTGTATAAATCGCACAGAGGCATCAATAGAACATCCTGAGGCTCCATTTAACGATTGGTCCAGACCAATAATGATAAAACGCTTGTAACGAATTTCAAAACCAGCTTTCAAATCAGCCCCATGTGCCGTCCATTGCGTTAAAAACTCATCGAGCAAAGCATTGACCTCAACCAATTCAGAATCAGAGAAAGAGCGATTGCATTGGTAAATCCAAATTCTTGACGTATCGGGTAAGGATTTAAACTCAACTAACATCTCAAAGGGAATTTGCGATTAATTCTGCCACATCAAGAACGGTAACACTCTCCTCCTTTTCATGGGCCTTAATTCCGTCGGTCATCATAGTATTGCAATAAGGACATCCTGTTGCTATAATATTTGGATTGGTCTCCAAGGCATCTTTGGTACGCATAACATTGATGTCCATATCCCCTTTTTCGGGTTCTTTGAACATTTGTGCCCCGCCAGCGCCACAGCATAAGGCCGTCTTTTTATTACGCTTCATTTCAACTATGGCTGCATTGGTTTTTTGAAGCACCTCTCTTGGCGCTTCATAGACCGAGTTCGCCCTTCCTAAATAGCAGGGATCGTGAAAGGTGATACGTTTGTTCTTGTAGGTTTCACCGGTAACCGATAAACGACCTGAATCTAAAAGCTCTTTAATAAACTGGGTATGGTGAACAACTTCATATTTCCCTCCCAGACTAGGATATTCATTTTTTAAGGTATTGAAGGAATGTGGATCGCAGGTAACAATGCGTTTGATTTCATACCCGTTCAAAACCTCAATGTTCATCATGGCCTGCATTTGAAACAAAAATTCGTTTCCAGCGCGTTTGGCCACATCACCGGTACAACTCTCTTCAGGCCCTAATACCGCAAAATCAACATTGGCCTTGTTTAGAATTTTAACAAAGGCCCTGGAAATTTTTTTGGCCCTATCGTCATAACTTCCTGCAGAACCTACCCAAAAAAGTATTTCCGGTTGCTTGCCTTCGGTCATAAACGACTCCATGGTTTTTACTACTAATCCTTCACTCATAGCACTTCTATTATTCGTTAACCCAATTCAAGCGGTCCATTTGGTTATAAGGCCACGGGGCACCATTATTTTCAATGTTCGACATCATATTGTTCAACTCCGTTGGCGCAGCAGACTGTTCCATAACCAAGTAGCGTCGCATTTCTACGATAATTGAAAGAGGGTCTATACTTACCGGGCATGCTTGTACGCAGGCATTACAGGTAGTACATGCCCAAAGTTCTTCACGGCTGATATA
>CAYNUM010000162.1:0-5860 GCA_964400025.1 uncultured Croceivirga sp. | reverse complement strand
AGAACAGGATGCAAAACGTGATTCCCACCTACAAAATCTGGGGTTTACTTTATTGCGGTTTGAGAATAAAATGGTGTTTGAACAGCTCTATTCAGTACTTGCGGAAATCAAAGACCACTTTAAATTTTCCTCTCCCGTCTGAGGTAAGTTGTCCGAATATCGTGATGACGCAAGGAGCAACTAAAACCTATTAAACTCACAGATTTCTGTAGAACTGTAACCTTTTTGAATTCTCTCGCTCTAAAGAAAGAATTTAAAAATCTGAATTATGGTTACCACCTTACCCCTAGCATTGACTGACGTACCCGTCGGACCCGTTTTCTTGGCAGTTGCCGTCGTGGTCATCTTCTATTTATGGACGCAGTACCGACAAAAAATGGAATTGATAAAAAAAGGAGAGAGCATCGTCAATTTTGACTCACTCGAACAAATGAAAACCAGTCACTTGAGCAAAGGCATCATTGCAATTACGCTTTCCTTCGGAATACTCGCTGGCTACTTTTTGGAAAGTTCCACTGCACTTGAGCCCTGGGTGGCCTACCCCACAATGTTGCTCCTATTCTTTGGAATTGGTGCATTGGTCTTTTATTTCTTGATACGAGGCCAATAGGCAATGTCAAAAGAGCTGATTCCGAGGGCAAAAAAGGGCGACACCCATGCCCTGAACGAATTGATTGAACGACACAAATCAATGGCCTTTTCCATTGCATTCAAGTATTTGAAAAGCAAGGAAGATGCCGAAGACGTCACACAGAACGCCTTCATCATTGTGTTGAAGTCCATCAAGAAATTCAGGAATGAGGCCAAGTTCTCAACATGGCTTTACAAAATCGTTTATCACGAATGTCTCAAATCGCTAAAGGTCAATGACCGAACCGTAGCCTATGTGCCGCAGTTTGCGAAAGTGGATCCCGAGCCAGAACCAGCAGAGGCCAAAGTCAATATCAAAGAACTAATGGCCCATCTAAAACCCAATGAGTTCACAGTGATATCGCTGTTCTACCTACAGGAAAAAAGTATTCAAGAAATCAGTCAGATTACCGCGCTCAGCAAAGCAAATATTAAGGTGCTTTTGCACAGAGCAAGAACCAAACTTAAGAAAGTGCATACCGCTCAAAATCAGAAAAATGGATGATAACACGATAAAACATCTTTTGCAGGATGCTTTAAAAAACCCTGAAAACGAGCAATTTAATCAAGGGATAATTGAACAATTGCAAACGAAACCAAAGAAACGAACCCAATTGGTATTCAATGAAAGGTCGATTCTCAATTGGTTCTTGGTCATCGCAGGGTTTGTGCTGTTCTTCTATTTGATACAGGATGCCAAGATAGATGTCAACGCCATCTTAATCGGTAGTCTTTTATCTGCAATGCCCCTCTACCTATTGATTTTCAACAAAATATATTCATTTAAAAAATAGAACCATGAAAAAAAATGTAATCATAACCCTAAGTGTCATTTGTTTGACGGCCATAAAAACAACAATCGCACAATCGAAATACGCCAATCAAATAACCGAAATCGAACGACTCTTCGATACTACCGACCTCGGTCAAAACTATCACGGGGCGGTTCTTATCGCGGAAGGAGACCACATCTTATTTCAAAATGCCTATGGGGAAAGTCTCTCTCAAACCCCCAATACTCTCGATACGCGCTATGATTTGGCCTCAATGGGGAAACTATTTGCGGCAACGGCCATCATGCAATTGATTGAACAGGATAAAATATCACTTGAAACGACCGTTGGTGAAATATTGGATGACTACCCCAATGAAGATGCGAAGGTAATTCAGGTGAAGCACTTACTATCGCATACTTCAGGACTTGGAGATTACTTCGGTCCGGCTTTTTTCGAAAATCAGGATAACATCAAACGTCTTGAAGATTTTTTACCCTTCTTCGTGGATGACCCTTTGAATTTTGGTCCTGGTAAAACGATGCGATACAGCAACGCGGGTTATATCGTATTAGGTTTGATTATTCAAAAAGTCTCCGGAGTGCCCTACCCTTCCTATCTAGAAGAACATATTTTCAAACCTGCAAAAATGAACAATACCGGGCCGCTGATTGGTTCTGCTGGTGGGGGACCATCGACTGTCGGTGACCTCCACAAATTTGCCTTGGCCTTACAACAACACCAGTTGATTAGCGAGGCTAGCCTCAAAACAATGACCACCGATCACTTTGGACACAACTACGGATTCGGTATGACCCTGAACCAATTCAATGGGCATGAAATCTATGGGCACAATGGCGGTGCACCTGGCATTGCGGGTGAACTTGAAATGGTAATGAACGAACCACTTATATTGGTCACCATGACGAACAGGCACCCCTTGGGTGGATGGGTGCAAATGCGTTCTCACCTTCGCAAAGAATTCTTTGGAATGACCCCTGAACTTGAGCAATTTTTTAATACGGAAGCTGTCATCAAAACCTACAAATCGAAGGGATTTGAAGCAGCCAGTACAGAACTCACCCAATTGGACAACAATATCATTGACAAGAACACCTTCCATTATGCCGAGCAATTTGCCGGTCAGGGTAAAATGGATAAGGCCATTGAAATAATGAAATTGATTGTACAAGCGTATGCCGATCAACCCTATCCCTATGCGTTTTTAGCAGACTTTCAATTACAAGCCGGGCAAAAGAAAGAGGCCATTAAAAACTTTAAAAAGAGTTTAGAAATAAATCCACACGACCAACAAGTGATTGAGCGTTTAAAACAGCTAGAGAATAAAGGGTGAACTTTAAAGAAATCATTGTGGAACAACTGGAATACCATGAAAATTCATGCGAGCAACAAAATAGTATTCCGGCTACTTCAACAGACTGATGCCGATATGTAAATATTTATAACCATTGAAAGTAACCCGGTTTGAACTTTGGTCGTCTGATGCATAAAAGAAATTGCAACCATTCCTAATAACCAATCAAACCGCACAACATGAAACGCTTTCTCAGAATACTAAAGTGGGTATTCATTATATCTATTGGCATCAGTTTCGCCTTAATAGGATACATTCGATTTGGGCGGGTTCTCGACCAACAGATTTATCGCGCAGATTATGTCGATGAACCTCTACAAACACCTTTTGACCATACTGAAATGTTCCTAGAGCTAAACGATGGCACAACGATTCATGCAGCACTCTTTCGACCTCACGATTCTTTGGGCATCAGAGCCACCATCTTTCACCATGCAGGTAATGGCATGAGCCTAAACGACAGTCAAAAAAGGTTTTACCGTCCACTTATTGAAGCAGGGTATCAAATATTCAGCTATGAAAGGCGGGGTTATGGAAAGTCTAGCGGCAAGGCCGACAACAGTCAAACTCTGAAGAACGATGCCGATGAACTATTTGACCAATTTATTGATTTTGAAGAAGTAAAGGATTCCAAAGTAATTGTTTGGGGTACTTCTATCGGCGGTATTTTTGCCACAGCAAATGCGGCGTCAAAACACGACAAAATAGATGGCCTTATCATTGATAGCGCTTTTAGTTCTTTTCCTGACGTAGCTAAATATTACGCCAGTGAAATCAATCTTCAAAACCTAAAATTTTTGGTACCCCTAATGGTCAATAATGATTTTCCGACCAATCGAGAAATTAGGAAAATCAACAAACCGGTGGTCATTGTTCACAGTAGGGAAGACAAAAAAATACCCTTTGCCTTCTCTGAGGATATTTATGCGAATTCGAACAAGACAACCACAGAGTTCTGGAAAATTGAGGGAAAACACGTTAGGGGTATCATCAATTATGAAGATACCTATATCGAAAAGTTCAACGGGTTATTAGCCAAGTAATGAGCCATTGCTCATTAGAAATTCAGCCTTCACAACTTAAAATCAGTATACGCCCAACGTGCCTCTTAAGCTGGAAAATCCTTTAATTTCATTATATTTCATTGACCTTCTTGACAGGTCCTATCCTACCCAACCAATGAATTATGAAAAAAAGATTCCAGCTACTCAAAGATTGGTTTAAGGCCCAAATCAAAGATTTTAGTCCAGGTGCTACAGCATATACCGGTGCGGCCCTTGGGGTACTTGTAATAACGGGCCTATTATGGTTATTGTTCGCTTCGGGGGTGGTATCAAATATTCGAGATGGATGGATACTCCTACTATTCACAGGTTTTGTCTTGGCCGTCACCCTTGCCGCTCTATTGATCCGTTGGCTCATACGTTGGCTTGGCAATGCACCTAGAGGTTACCAACTGGCGCTTTTCATATCCATTCCCCTTTTAATAATGATGAGTTTTGAATGGATGGTACCGGTCTTCCTAACCGTAATGGCTTCTTTATTGGGGGCGGCCGTTTGGGTGTTAAAAAAAACAGGTTTTCGACAACTGACCAGCAAACAGAAGGTGGTTACCCTATTGGGGCTGGTCATCAGTATTTCAGGCCTTATTGCTGCAGCTGTATTGTACAACAAGACAGGTTTTGAGGTCGACCCGATGATCAATGCCGCTATGGCCAAAGATGGCGAGACAGCAACCATAAATGCTCCTTCGCCATCAGACAAGGGCAAGTACCAGGTAAAGACCTTGACCTATGGCAGCGGTAAAGACCGTCACCGCCCGGCCTATGGTGAAGAGGTCACTTTAAAAACAGATTCGGTCAATGGGGTGGCCTTTATTGATGCTTGGGATGGTTTTGGCGGATGGTGGCGCGAGAAGTATTGGGGTTTCGATTCCAAAGCCTTACCGCTCAACGCGCGAGTTTGGTATCCTGAGGGGGATGGTCCATTTCCGTTGGCACTAATTGTTCATGGCAATCATAGCATGCAAGACTATTCTGATGTTGGTTATGCGTACCTAGGTGAACTATTGGCCTCCAAGGGCATTATTTTGGCTTCAGTGGATGAGAATTTTATCAATGGGTCATGGTCTGACATTTTTGGGGGATTGGAAAAGGAAAATGATGCTCGGGGTTGGTTGTTATTGGAACACCTTAGACAGTTTCATGAATGGAATGCTGAAGCAGGCAATCCGTTTTACCAAAAGATTGATACTACCAACTTGGCCCTCATCGGTCACTCCAGAGGTGGGGAGGCAGTCGGCCATGCTGCCATGTTCAATGCCTTGCCACATTACCCCGATGATGCATCAATACCTTTCGATTATAATTACAATATCAAATCAATCGTGGCCATCGCACCTGTAGATGGGCAATACCAACCCGGTAATACGCGTACGGCCTTTGAAAATGTCGATTACTTCGTCATCCACGGGGCTCAAGATGCCGACGTATCCTCCTTTGCAGGTTCAAAACAATACGAGCGCATCAAGTTCACTGACAGCCTTTATCATTTTAAATCAGGTCTCTATGTGTATGGTGCCAATCATGGGCAATTCAATACCAGTTGGGGCGACAACGACACGGGTAACCCATTTACCGGCTTATTGAATTTAAAGCAATTGCTCACGAGTGAGGACCAACTCGAAATTGCCAAAGTGTATATCGGGGCATTTTTAGACATTACATTAAAGGGTAAGACCGAGTATGTACCGCTGTTTTTGGATGCCAGAAAAGGAAAGGATTGGCTGCCAGAAACCATTTTTTTAAACCAGTTCGAAGATTCCAACCTAAGAACCGTTGCTGATTTTGATGAGGATTTTGATGTATCAACCACTACTTTGGAAAATGGGGCAATTACGACCAAAAACCTGACGGTCTGGCGCGAACAAGAAATAAAACTAAAATGGTCACAGAAAGGCAGTCGTGCCCTTTTTGTTGGCTGGGATTATGATTTTGAGGAGGACGAAGATACCATGGAAAGTGTGGCTGATTCTTTGTTGGCCAGTTACACGGTTTCCTTACCCGTTATGCCTTTGGATTCT
>CAYNUM010000161.1:0-5881 GCA_964400025.1 uncultured Croceivirga sp. | reverse complement strand
TCCACGAATATTAATGTCGGATACGGTCTCGTCTATACTTTTAATTCCAGGCAAGGCTTGAACCCCGAAAAGAACATCGGGTTCCACCAGGCCTGGTAATAACCCAAGTTCTGCAGTATTCAAGCTTACGCTTCCATCGGTTTCCTTTACAATTCCCTTGGCTAAAAATTCATATACAATCACCTCATTCAATTCTTCGAGGCGTTCTGCCAAAAGAATTTTAGAACAGTCTTTCCCATCCATCAAGTCTGAGATAGGAACTATTTTTGTGCTGTATCCGAGGTAACGGACCTGCAGTGATGCCGTGCGGTCAACATTGTCTAGTTTAAAATTACCATTTTCATCAGTGACTAAGGCTTCCTTTGTTCCCAAGACTTCAATAGTAGCCCCTGGAATGGTGTTCTTGGCAAAATTGTCAAGTACCCGTCCACAAATGGTTACGAGTTGTGTTTTGCTTATGGCGTAGTAGCGGTCATTCAGTTTTTTGATGCGAATACCGGTTTGGTCTGCAATACTTGTAAGAATTTCTGAAAGCGTTTCTGTTTTGGGAACCTCAATTTCCAATCCATTGAGGTCGCTGTCGACATAAGAAAACTTAATGTCAAAGCTTCGCTCGAGCTGTAAAATAAAAGTAGCAAGACCAAGGGTTTCCTTGGTCTGGGCGATACCAAGACTGTACGATAGCGCCCATAGCACCAACGCCAGCAATATTTGTGTTCTAAGGTGTGTTCCCTGCATAGAAAAGTACCTTGTCCGTTCCCAATTTATAACGAATTTGGGAAGGCGTACTAATACTTTCTAACGCCAGATTAATATCAGTGTTGTTGAAGGTGCCCGTAAAAAGTTGTTCGGTGTCAATGTTTTCGCTCTCTACCTCAATATTGAATTGCCGTTCGAACTCGTCCAACACGAATGTCAATGGAATACTTTTGAATGTACTTTCATTACTGGTCCACGAAGGTGCTGTCTCAATAACTGAAGAGGGCCGTTGAATTTGCCCGTTGATGACCACAAAAGAGTTTCCTGCAGGTAGCTTTTGTACCTTACCTTGATAATTAACGCTTACCAGACCTTCATAGCACGTAACTTCGAAAAAACCTTTTCGACTCTCTACGTTAAATTGTGTGCCTAAAACCGTGACTGTACCTAAATCTGTGGAAACCGTGAATTTTTTTCCTTTGGCCACCTTGAAATAGGCTTCCCCGTTCAAATCTAAATTTCGGTTATCAGCCCAATTTTTTTCGCTGAATGAAAGCTCAGAACCAGCATTTAAAAATACTTCAGAAGCATCTGGTAGAACGACTTCAGTTTGTTCAGCAAACTGTGTTGTATAGTTCTCGCTTAAGGAACTCAAATAAAAATATGCTCCACCTAGTAGTACTGCGATTACTGCAGCTACCCGCAAGAATGACTTGAAAGGATGTAAAGGAACCACTTTGGTATCTTGAGCAAGATTGTTTCCTTTAAAGGAAGACCATTCCTTCTCCACATCAAACTCGGGAGATTCTATGCCTTTTGAAGCACTAACGATTTTCTGATACGAAGTGTATTCGGCAGACTTTTTGAATTCTGCCAACTCTTCATCAGAGAGCTCGTTGTTCAACCACTTTGCCAAGTAATTTTCTTGCATGATTTCTATGCTTTACTGTCTTATAACAATTTACCTTCCAAAAACCCTACTTTTTAAATCCTTAAACCCAAACTTCAAATATTGAAGTGTTCTGATTTTGGAATTTAATATTAGATGCCATCAATTTTTTCCCTAAGTGTTTTTAAGGCCAAATGCATCCGTTTTTCAATGGCTTTTACACTCACTCCTTCAAGTTCTGCTATTTCGCTGTACTTTTTACCATCAACCCGATTCAATAAAAATGTGGTGCGTTGGTTTTCAGGTAGCGCGTTTAAGGCATTATCCAACTTTTTTTGGAATTCTTTTTCCTCCAAAATATATTCTGGGGACTCTTGATCTATCGAATTAGAGTGTCTGTCGGCATACTTTAAGCGCACTTTTTCTGCCTTGATTACATTTAGGTACAGGTTGTTGGCAACAGTATATAGATAAGACTTTGCCTTTTCGGGTGCTACCTTGGCACAGTTTTCCCAGAGCTTTACAAAAGCTTCCTGCACGGCATCATGGGCCTTTTCTTCATTACCGTACTTATAATAGATGTAATTAAAAACCGTTTTTGAATTGTCCTTAAATATGGAACTGAAGATGTGTTCTTCACAAACGTTGCCCATGCAATGGTTTTAACAAGGTTCCCCAAAGATATTTTAAAAAATGTGAAAAATGGAGTAGGGTATTTTCACAAATGGTTGTTTTATGATCGTACTAACAAAAAAATAATCCAAATCGTTATGAAAAAGTTGATAACTAATCTTAAGGTTGCAGGCTTCATCGCTATGGCCTTGCTATTTAATGCCTGCCAAGAAGAATTTGAAGAAGTTGGTAACAACACTCAAGAAACTATTGAAGCTGATTCTTCTACTGCTCAGTTGATGATCAATACGGCTTCCAATGATGGTTCTTTTGACAATATAGTTGATGAAGCCAGTTGTATTGCTGTTCAATTTCCGTATACCGTAGAGGTTGCTGGAATACAGATTACTATTGATAGCATTGAAGATTTGCGCTTGATTGAAGAAATTTTTGATGAATTTGATGATGACGAAGATGTATTGGAAATCATTTTTCCTATTACGATAACGCTTGCTGATTTTACTGAGGTTGTTATTGAAAGTAAAGATGCTTTACGAGAGTTGGCAGCAGAGTGTCGCGAAGGTGGTGATGACGACGATATCGAATGTATTGACTTTGTTTACCCGATAACTCTTTTCACTTTTGATATCGATGGTCAAGTCAGTAGTGAGGTACAGATTAATAGTGATAGGGAATTACGTCGCTTTTTCAAAGACCGTGGGGAAGGTGAAATCATCAGCATAGAATTTCCAGTAACCTTAAAAAAGTTTGATGGTACTGAAATACAGGTAAATAGTAACGCTGAATTGGCACGAGCCTTGGAGGCGGCTAAGGACGAATGTGATGAAGACGATGACGATGACTACAATGATGACGATTTCGATGAAGAAAGGTTCGAAGAATTTTTGACGGAATGCCCTTGGAAAGTTTATGACCTAAGACGTTTTGGCGTTGTGCAAACCGAACAGTACCCTGGTTTTATGCTCGATTTTGATGAAGACGGCGATGTTGAGTTGATTGGCCCGATGGGTGAAATAACCGAGGGTGAATGGAGTTTTGAGTTCACCGAAGATGGCCCAGCTGTAGAATTGAATTTTGAGTTCTTCGAAGATTTCAACCTAGTGTGGTTCGTATATGAGATTGAAGAGGGCAAAATCAAGTTCTACTCTGATAACGATAATAGAATAATATTGAAAAGACGTTGTGAAGATGATAGCCATGACGACGATGATAATGGTGATGATGACAATGATGACAACGATAATGGAGATGGAGGTGATGATGGTATCATTAGTATGCAGACTTTGATGAACACTTTGATGGAGTGTGAGTGGATTATCGAAGACTTGGAATTACAGGGTGAAGATTTCGATAGATTGTTGGGCTATGAGTTCAATTTTCAAGAAGATGGCGTAGTAACCTTAAGTGATGGTATTACCACTTTTGAAGGCCTTTGGGAGGTCGGTTCCAATGAATCAGGTCAACGAACGGTGTTCATAGAAATAATGAACGAAACAGCAGTCAATCTTGAATGGCCTGTGGTGGATATCGCCGGTGAAAGTATTGTGGAAACATCCCGTGTGGTTTTAAAAGATGAAGCTATCGACTACAAAATGGTGTTGCAAAAATCTTGTGAGGATGATGGGGACAATGATGTAGGGGAGATTAGAAACACCATGTTAGGCGGCCTTTGGACCGTGGCCTTGTACGATGACGAGGGAATGGATGAAACTGAGGATTTTGCAGGAATGGACTTTAGCTTTTCCAACTTCAACCAGGTAGAGGTTTCTATTAATGACGACCCTATAGTAGCTGGTGTTTGGAGGGTATTGAGAGATACGGGAGGAAACCTTCAGGTTTATCTTAACCTAGGTATCGAAGATCCTTTTGCGGAGTTGACTGAACCTTGGTTCCTAACCGAACTGACAAGTGATAGAATAGAATTGGTATATGAAGATGAAGAGGTGAATTTTAAAACCCTTGTCTTCGAGAGAAAACAATAACCTTTTTTGCTCCAAGTCTAAATCTGAAAAGGACAGTTTGCCCCAAAGCTGTCCTTTTTTTATTCCCATCCAGATATAATCGCGATGGGAATATTTTTTTGAACAGTTCTGAAAAGTTTAAACCACTTCTAATTCTTAAATTTGTCCTTCTTCAAAAATGACGAGAGCCCATGTTCGATAATTTAAGCGAGAAACTCGATAAGGCCTTACATAACATAAAGGGTAAGGGTAAGATAACCGAAATCAATGTAGCCGAAACGGTCAAAGAGGTCCGAAGAGCGCTTTTAGATGCTGATGTCAACTTCAAGATTGCGAAGGAGTTTACCAATACGGTCAGGGAAAAGGCCCTGGGGCAAAATGTATTGACTACACTTCAACCAGGCCAGTTAATGGTTAAAATTGTAAAAGACGAATTGACCGAATTGATGGGTGGTGATGCTGAGGATATTAATCTTACTGGTAGTCCGTCGGTAATTTTAATGTCGGGCCTTCAAGGTTCTGGTAAAACGACATTTTCAGGTAAGCTGGCCAATTATCTAAAAAAGAAAAAAAGTAAAAAACCATTATTGGTTGCTTGCGATGTTTATCGTCCGGCTGCGATTGACCAGTTGCACATTGTCGGCGAGCAGATCGGTACCGAGGTGTACTCTGATAGAGAGAATAAGAATCCGGTCGCCATTGCCCAAGATGGTATTAAAAAAGCCAAAGAATTGGGTTGTAATGTGGTTATCATCGATACCGCTGGTCGTCTGGCCGTTGACCAAGAGATGATGGATGAAATATCCAATATCCATAAAGCGGTACAACCTCAAGAAACCCTTTTTGTGGTTGATGCCATGACAGGGCAAGATGCCGTGAATACCGCCAAAGCCTTTAATGATGTGTTGAATTTTGACGGTGTAATATTGACCAAACTAGATGGCGATACCCGTGGTGGTGCGGCCATATCCATTAAATCTGTGGTCAATAAGCCCATTAAGTTTATCGGTACCGGGGAGAAAATGGAGGCAATTGATGTCTTCTATCCCTCAAGGATGGCCGACCGTATTTTGGGAATGGGTGATGTGGTTTCCCTTGTGGAGCGTGCCCAAGAACAATTTGATGAAGAGCAAGCCCGTAGGATACAGAAAAAGATTGCCAAAAATAAATTCGGTTTTGACGACTTTTTAAGTCAGATCCAACAAATCAAGAAGATGGGTAACATGAAAGATTTGATGGGTATGATACCGGGCATGGGCAAGGCTCTAAAGGGCATTGACATTGATGATGACGCCTTTAAACACATCGAGGCAATGATTCATTCAATGACCCCAGATGAACGTTCAAATCCTTCAAAACTGAATTCAAGCCGAAAAAAACGTATTGCTGCTGGTAGTGGTCGAAGTATTCAAGATGTGAATCAATTATTGAAGCAATTTGAGCAGATGAGTAAAATGATGAAGATGATGCAGGGCGGTCGTGGTAAACAAATGATGCAGATGATGCAAAACATGCGCTAATGGAAATACTTGACGGAAAGAAAATCTCAAATCAAATCAAGGACGAAATTGCCGTTGAGGTGGCACAAATGAAAGAGCGCGGCGAAAAAGTTCCGCACTTGGCTGCAGTTTTGGTGGGCAACGATGGGGCCAGTGTGACCTATGTAGGAAGCAAAGTAAGTTCTTGTAAAAAGAATGGG
>CAYNUM010000160.1:0-5898 GCA_964400025.1 uncultured Croceivirga sp. | reverse complement strand
ACTTTATACGCAGCCTCAACGAAATACAAATCATCGACCAAGCTCTCAGCATAAGCTGAAAACCATAGCCCAAAGGAAGAGGGCATGGCAATCTGTAAATGGGTATAACCTGGCAAAAGCACTTTCTGGTGTTTCTTTGCGAGTTTGAGCAGTAAATCAAATAGAGCTTTGACCTGGGTTTTGATTTCCGTCAGCTCTTCCTTCAAATAAAGCTGCATGGCCACCAAAACTTGGTCGTTTCTTGATCTAGCGGTATGGATTTTTTTCCCGGTATCACCTAGTTTTTCGATGAGCAAATACTCGATCTTGGAATGCATGTCTTCAAACTCTTGCTCAATCGTAAATTGACCTTTTTCAATGCTTTTTGCGATATTATCCAACTCCTTGACCAGAGATTTACCTTCCTCGGCAGATATCAAACCGACCTTTGACAGCATTTTAGCATGAGCTATGGAAGCCTTTACATCATATTTAGCTAGAACTAAATCAAGTTCTCGATCATTACCGACTGTGAAGTGGTCTATTTTTTTATCGGTACTAAAACCTTTGTCCCAGAGTTTCATAAATTATTTCTTTGGTTGGGTATTATTGGGCTGAAATGACAGTCTTTCTATAAATTAAGTCTTCTCTTTCTAAACAGTTTACCAAATAATTGGCAACGGCATTTCTACCAATAGTTAAATTCGGTTTAGGTTTATTGTCAAAAGATTCTTGAATTTTTCCAATACCTTTTGAATTTGTAAGACCTACTGGTCGAACAATGGTCCAATTCAAGGATGATTTTTCTAGTAAGGTTTCTTGCCTTTCATGGTCGGCATAAGCGACCCCTATATTACTCCACTCTATAAGTGATCGGAACCAGAGAGGAATATCTTTTTTCGTTTCATGAACCCCCCAAGCTGAACACGAAATAATACGTTTTACTTTTGACTTATCCATTTGGGCAATTGTTCCCGAAATACTTGCTGAAATAAGATTTTTAGGAGCCCTTAATCTTGACCACGGAAAGTCATTTTTTCTTGAAACGTTCAAAACATTGATTACAGCATCACAACCCGAAATCGCCACATTTAGTGTTCTGGGGTCTGTGGGTTGACCCTCAAAAACCTCAATTCCTTCGGCTAGTGGTAGTTTAGTTTTGTCACGAACGAGACAGTTTACCCTATGCCCTTTTTCCAAGGCATATTGTAGTACTTTTTTTCCTGTTCTTCCTGTTGCGCCCAACAACATAATTTTCATACCAGCACAAAATTTAATGTTCATCCCTGCTCAAAAACCCCTCTAGAATATCAATATAAAGCCCAACACCTTCCAAGACTTCATTCACATAAATGAACTCATTGGCAGAGTGCGAACGGGGGCTATAGCCTGGTCCCAATTTTAATGATTGGCAACTCAGTTTGGCTTGGTCGGATAGTGTTGGGGAACCATAGGTTGTTCGACCTAAAGCAATACCGGATTGTACCAAAGGGTGGTCCAATGCAATGGCTGAACTGTCTTTGTTCAATGATCTAGGGATTAATTGGCAAGGGGCCTCCTTTTGCAATATATCATCAATCTCTTTGTTGGAATAACAATCGTTTACCCTAGTGTCAATGACTAAATCAACATGAGCTGGCACTACATTATGTTGACTGCCCGCGCTAATCTGTGTAACGGTAATTTTAACAGGACCCAGAACTTCAGACACTTTATCGAATTGATAATTTTTGAACCATTCCAAGACTTCGGCAGTTTTATAGATGGCACTATCATCATTGGGGTGGGCTGCATGCGAAGGTGTACCCAATATCTTACCCTCATAAACAATCAACCCTTTTTCGGCAATGGCCAATTGCATTTCTGTGGGCTCACCCACAATGGCCACATCAATTTGAGGCAAAATAGGCAGTAGTGCAGAAAGACTTTTTGCACCTGCATCTTCTTCTTCCGCTGTGGCCGCCATAATGATGTTATGGCTTAGGTCTTGACGTTCATAAAAATGTACGAAAGTCGCTAAGAGACTGCAGAGTGCTCCCCCTGCGTCATTGCTGCCGAGACCATATAATTTTCCATCTTCAATATGCGGATTGAACGGATCTTTGGTGTAGGCCGAGTTGGGTTCAACTGTATCGTGGTGTGAGTTCAAAAGTAAATTGGGCTTGCTTTCATCATAGTGCTTATTAAAGGCGTAAATATTATTGTATTGGCGTTGTGTTTCGACCCCGTGTTTTTCAAGCCATGTAGCAATCGCATCTCCTGTTTTGTCTTCTTCTTCGGAAAGAGAGGGGATTGAAATCAATTGCTTAAGAAGCTCGAGTGCTTCTTGGGCCAACGTATTTTTGGTCACTATCATAAAATGAGACTTGTATAATTTGTTGTTGAATCGTCGAACAACCCTAGATTACCAATACGTACCTCTTTAACACCATGTTCCAAGGCCTGAAAGCAATTGTGTAACTTGGGAAGCATTCCGTCGGCAATAATACCTTCTGTTATTAAGCATTGGTAGGATTTCGCGTCAATTTTTTTGATTACAGAATTTTTATCGGATACATCTTTCAATACCCCATCGAACTCAAAACAATAGTTAAGTGTGGTTTTGAAATTAGTACTCATGCCCACTGCGAGTGTGGAGGCTATAGTATCAGCATTTGTATTTAATAACTGCCCGTTGCAATCGTGGGTCAAAGCACAGAAAACCGGTGTTAAACCTAAATTTAGAATGTTGGTTAGCATGGTAGCGTCAACTGCATCAATATCTCCTGCAAAACCGTAGTCAACCTCCTTTATTGGACGCTTATGGGCTTGAATACTATTGGCATCAGCACCGCTCATACCAATGGCATTCGTGCCAAGCGCTTGTAATTGAGCCACAATTCTTTTATTGACCAAACCACCATACACCATCACAACAACGTCTAAAGTAGCTGCATCTGTGATTCTTCGTCCATTCACCATTTTTGGTTCGATGCCCAACTTTGGTAGAATCTGAGAGGCTCTACGACCACCGCCATGAACCAAAATTTTAGGCCCTTCCACCTTGGTAAATTCGAGCAGATAGCGACTTAATTCCTGCGCATTTTCGATTACGTTACCCCCAATTTTGAATATGGAAAGAGATTGTTTCATAAGCTCTCCAATATGCGTTTTAGAACCAATTGGGCCGCCCAGGTTCGATTATTGGCTTGATTGATGACCAAGCTTTGGTCACTGTTGATTACTGCATCTTCAACCACCACGTTTCTTCTAACGGGCAAACAATGCATGAACTTTGCCTCTCCCAGTTTTTCTTGGGTCATCATCCAGGCTGGGTTTTGATGCAAAACCCGTCCATAATCGTCATAACTGCTCCAATTCTTCACGTATACAAAGTTCGCATTTTCCAAGGCCTTTTCTTGGTCGTGCACAATTTGACACCCTTTTGTGATTTCTGGATTTAAATCATACCCAGCGGGGTTGGTGATAACAAATTCTAGGTCTTGTAGCTTCATCATTTTGACGAATGAATTAGCAACTGCATGTGGTAGGGCCTTAGGATGTGGTGCCCAAGACAAAACTACCTTTGGCCTAGGGGTAATTTTATGTTCGTGAAGGGTTATTGCATCAGTCAAGGCTTGCAAAGGATGAGCTACTGAACTTTCCATATTTACCACGGGAATTGAAGCATATTTTTTAAACCCGTTTAAAACAATTTCGGCTTCATCTTGGTACTTGTCAATTAGACCAGCGAAAGCCCGAATAGCAACAATGTCTGCATATTGCGACACCACTTGGGCTGCTTCTCGAATATGTTCTGATCTTCCTTCGTTCATGACCACACCGTCTTCATGTTCCAATTGCCAGCCTTCAGTACCGAAATTCATTACCATGGTATTCATTCCGAGATTTGAAGCGGCCTTTTGTGTGCTTAGTCGCGTACGTAGACTGTTATTGAAAAATAAAAGGCAAATAGTCTTGCGTTTACCCAATGTCTCAAAGGCGTTTGGATTTTCTTTGAGTGACAAGGCTTCTTCAACCGCCACATTCAGATTACCCAAGTCATTAATTGATAAATAATCTTTCACGATACGACTTTTTTTAATCCTTCAAAGAACAGGTCAATCTGATTTTGAGTTATGTTTAGTGCGGGCAAGAACCTGAGGAGATTTTTGTTTGCAGACCCACCGGTAAACATTTGCTGCTCATAAATCAATTGTTTGCGTAATTCACTGACTTCAAAATCAAACTCCAGTCCCAACATGAGACCACGGCCTTTAACTTTGGTAATGGCTTGAATTTCTATGGCTTTGTTTTTGAAATAGGTTTCCAGTTGAGCGGCGTTCTTAATGAGTTCTTCTTTTTCCAAGACTTCCAATACAGCTAAGGTAGCCACGCAGGCCAAATGATTGCCACCAAATGTAGTTCCCAATTGCCCATACCATGGTTTGAAGGAGTCATGAATCAATACACCTCCAACCGGAAAGCCATTTCCCATACCTTTCGCGATTGAAATAATGTCGGGTTGTATGCCATGATGTTGAAATGCAAAGAACTTTCCGCTGCGCCCAAACCCAGATTGCACTTCGTCTGCAATGAGCACCACGCCATGTTCCTTACATTTCTGAGCAATAAATTGATAAAATTCTGTTGTAGGTTCATCCAAACCACCTACACCTTGAATGGCCTCAAGAATAACCGCGCAATGCGCTTTTTGAGCGATAACCTTATCGAAGGCATCAAAGTCATTCAAGGGTACAAAATCAACCTCTTGTTGTTTATTTAAAGGGGCATTGATTTTTGGGTTGTCAGTGGTTGCAACGGCAGCTGAGGTACGACCGTGGAAACTGTTGTGAAATGCGATGACTTTGGATTTTTGCGTTTGAAATGAAGCCATTTTTAATGCATTCTCGTTCGCTTCTGCACCAGAACTGCACATGAAAAGTTGATACGCCTCGCAATTTGAAATTGCTCCCAGTTTCTGGCCGAGTTCTACTTGCAACGGATTTTTTATGGAATTGCTGTAAAAAGCCATTTTTTGGAGCTGCTCTGTCATACGATTCACATAATGCGGATGTGAATGTCCAATGGAGATTACAGCATGGCCCCCGTAAAAATCCAAGTAAGACTGACCTTTTTCATCTATTACCTCAATACCCTTGGCAGAAACTGGGGTTACATCATATAGTGGATATACATCGAATAGTTTCATGCCTCTCGTATTTCACTGATTTTCTTGTAAGAAGTAACAATTCCTTGAATGAGTGAAGAGCTCAAGCCTTGATGTTCCATTTCATTCAAACCTTCAATGGTGCATCCTTTAGGGGTGGTTACCTTATCAATTTCCTCTTCAGGATGGCTTCCTGATTCAACCAAAAGGCTAGCAGCCCCGTTACAGGTGTGCATTGCCAACTCTTGGGCCTCTTTGGCATCGAAACCTAGTTGGATTGCCCCTTGTGTGGTAGCACGAATCAAACGCATCCAGAATGCAATACCACTAGCACAAATGACCGTAGCCGCTTGCATTTGTTCCTCAGGAATTTCCATCGAGTGTCCCATGCGGTTAAAAATTGCCTTGGCCAGATCAATCCGTTTTTTACCCAGCCCGTTACTGCAAATACAGGTCATGCTTTTACCGACCGAAATGGCGGTATTTGGCATACTTCTTACAATATACTTGTCATTGCCAATTATTGACTCCATTCGGGCAATGCTAAAACCTGTGATTGTGCTTATCACCACATGTTTTTCGGTCAATAATTCTTTGATGTCAAAGAGAATGGCTTCAAAATGACCAGGCTGCACTGCAAAAATGAGTATGTCAGAATGCTGAACGGCTTCAGAATTGTCTGAGGTCGCTGTAACGTTTCCATATTTCTCAAACTCCTTGATTCCTGAGGTATTTCTTTTGGTCAGGTACATAGATGTTGCACCGTTACT
>CAYNUM010000159.1:0-5942 GCA_964400025.1 uncultured Croceivirga sp. | reverse complement strand
ATTACTTGGGATGCTAAAAGTGGTGGACTTTATTTTAATTATGATGATAAGGGCAACGGAAAGATTGGTCATATTTCCATTACTGGAAAAGTGACTAAATTGGCAGACAATCGTGGAGGTACAACTTTGGGACGACCCTATGGAAGCGGGTCTTATAGTGTTTCAAAAAATGGAACCTTGGCTTATACGCATTCCCGACCAAACTATCCCGCGGAGGTAGCCGTTTTGGCGCCAAAATCAAAAAGTCCAAGAAAAGTAACCGATTTGAATAGTGCGTTGCTCAACTATCGAACTTTGGGCAAGGTTGAAGAAGTTTGGTACAAATCGTCTTTCGATGGACGCGACCTACAGGGTTGGATCGTCTATCCGCCGAACTACGATGCTTCCAAAAAATATCCATTCATGGTTGAAAACCACGGCGGTCCTATTTTGAACTATGGAGACCGTTTTTCCATTGAGATGCAATTGTATGCCTCAGCAGGTTATGTTGTTTTTTACCCTAATGCGCGAGGAAGTACCAGTTATGGTGAGGAATTTGGAAATCTACTATATCGAAACTATCCTGGTCAAGATTATGACGATACCATGGATGGGGTCAATTATTGTATAGAAAAAGGTGTCGCCCATGAAGACCAATTATTCGTTACAGGAGGGAGTGCCGGAGGCATCATGACCGCTTGGATGATTGGAAAAAACAATCGTTTTGAGGCCGCGGTGGTTGCAAAACCGGTCATGAACTGGATCAGTAAAACCTTGGTAGCCGATAATTATTTTGGTTATGCCAATTCACGTTACGAAGGACAACCTTGGGAAAATTTTGAACACTACTGGAAATTTTCACCTATTTCCCTCGTTGGTAATATAGAGACCCCGACCATGGTTATGGTGGGGATGAATGATTTGCGAACCCCACCCAGTGAAGCCAAACAGTTGTACCATGCCCTTAAGCTTCGGAAAAAAGAAACTGTTTTGGTCGAGATTCCGGGGGCAAGTCATGGTATCGCCAGCCGCCCCAGTAATTTGATTACAAAAATTGCGCATACTGTGGCCTGGTTTGATAAGCATAGAACGGACACGAAAGATGAAGAAAAAGACTAATTGGTTTTGGAACGTAATCATTGTCCTCACCTTGATAGGATGCACCCTGGCCTTCGGATTGCACTATAAGAATTGGACCAATATTGAAGAGGGTCACCTAAAAATTACTTCAGGAATATATCGTCAACAAATTCCGTTGGAAACAATTAACGAGATGCAATTTGTGGAAAAGCTACCTCAAATGCAGAGAGAGAGCGGATTTTCATGGTTGGCAAAGGAAAAAGGCCTGTTTCTCGATTCCTTAACGGGAAGAAAAGTACATGTCTTTGTGGATGACCTAAGACAACAAAAACTGCGCATAGTGCATAACGATTCCTTGGAGCTCTACTTAAATCTTACTGATAGTTTGGAAACGCAAAAGTTATATGAGGAACTAAATACGGATTTGGCAGTTTCTGGGGAATAGCTATTAATATTTAACGGCGTTTGGAATACATGGCTTTATTTTTGCACTCTTCATCATATCAGTTTTAATTGTTCCAAAATGAAGAAGATATCATTAGTGCTTGTGTTATTGTTTTGTAAAATGGCTTCGCTATCTGCCCAGCATGAATTATTAATTGATGTCAATCAAGTTCCTAATGCTAAGGGCAAAATAAGCGCAGCGCTTTATACCACTGCGGACAGTTTTCTAAAGTTTGACGAGGTTTTTGCGTCAACTTCATCTAAAGCGGTTGAAGGTAAAACGCGATTGGTTTTTAAAAATATCCCTACGGGCAACTACGCAATTGCTTTGTTTCATGATAAGAATGACAATGACACCCTAGATACGAATTGGATGGGTATCCCAAAAGAGAAAGTGGCCTTCTCAAATGCCAAAATGAAACTTTTTGGCCCACCTTCTTTCGAAGATTGTGAGTTTAATCTAGAGTCCGATAAGACTATTGTAATAAGTTTATAAGTGCGAAATGGCTACTTACTCTTGGTAGCATCTTCACCAGAGAAAGTGGTGATTTTAATCACTCCATTGGCACCCCTTGATCCATAGAAAGAAGCATCTGCCCCAGAAAGTACTTCAATTTTTTTGACCATATAATTTTCGATAAGATCATCAATCAAGGCAAAAGAATTGCCGATGATCTGATCGTTCAAAACGTAAAGCGGTTCTTGGCCTGCGGTAGCAAAAGTGTTATCAGCCTTGTCTATAGAGGCATCAGCTCTTTGCAAGGCTGGAACCCCATTTTTAAAAATGATGCCTGGTTTTTGACGTATCTGCACCAATAGTGGTATAGCCGCTCTGTTTTTCTGGTCCAATTCAGCTTGAAGGTTAGAGGGGCCTTCTGAAGTATTCTTATTGCTTCCACAGGAGAAGGCTATCAATAGTACGAGGAATAGAGCTATTTTTTTCATAATCAACGATTTTCTTAAAGTTACAAAAAATCGTTGAATCAGAGCATTGGTTAAAGGGAGGAAAAGCCATCCTTCTGGGATGGCTTTATAACCTTTGCCTATAATCTTAGATACATATTACCATTGATGGTATTTAGCCTTAGCTTATTTGCGTTGCCGTCTGAAGCACTTTTTACCTTTTGGCCTACATGCCGGTCATAGGATGTTAAATCAAGATTTTCATCTGCATATATATCTCCATGAATAGTTTCAGCGGTAAAACTGGCGTTGCCTACTTTTAAATCAATTTCCCCGTTTATGGTACTCAATTTCAGGTTGCCTTTATAATCGGTAATCTCAATATTGCCGTTGATTAAATCTGCTTCAAAATCCCCATCGATTTGTTCAGACTCCACATCCCCGTTAATACTATGTACCTTGAATTTTGCATTCTTAGGTACATAGAGCACGTAATAAAATTTATATCTATCTCCAGAATTGTACCAGTATTTTCTGTTTTCCCAGTCATTTTTCTTGGCATATTCCTGCATGGCCTTGAATAAAGGTTCGGCCTGTTCCTGAATCGTAATGTAGCTTTTTGATTCATCAAAATCCACATTGTATTTGTCGATAAATCGGTCTTCTTCAGTCATCACTGTAGCTTTGAAATACACCTTTTGTTGGTCCCAAGTTTTGACCTCAATATTACGTGCAAATTTTACGTCAAGCTCAATGAATTGGTTGTTATAAACGAGGCTCTTTTCTATAATCTTTTGTGCATTGCCTATTGTTATGGTCAGACAAAGCAATACGAGTAATTTAATCGTTTTCATGACTTTTCGTTTTTTGAAATGGGTTGTTTACTTTTTTCTTAGATAGATATTTCCGTTCGTTGATTTAAGGGAAATACTGACCCCGCCACCATTTATAGTTCCTACCGTTTTTCTACTGGATACCCTTTTCATTCCATCTTTATCCGATGCACTTTTGATATCAAAATTTGAGTACATATCCCCATTCCAACTACTCATCAGGATGTCTGCAGCAGTATTGTCTGCTAAGGTGATATCTATGGCACCGTTGGTTGTATTGATTGATGTGGGCGAATTTTGAGAGAGGGCACCAAAAGATGCATCGATTTCACCGTTCAAGGTATTGGCCGTCAAAGGCCCACTGATATTGGTCAATCTCATTTCGCCGTTCAGTTCGCAGGTGGCCTCTATTTCATTACTGAAACCTTCTATTGAAATATCTCCATTCCAGGTACTGGTAACCGCTACTTTTTGATTTTTTGGAAGATAGATTTTGGCGGATTCGTTTTTTCTAAGATTGGTTACAATGAGATTGTTTCCTTCTTCCACTACATTGAAACCAACATCGGTATTTACGGTTCCGCCTGCGCCAACTAGCCGCAATCCCTTTGCCTTATCAGAAGAATAGGTTCGACTGCTACCTTTTATCAGAATTTCGTTTTTGTCGTGAACCATAACCGTAATATCTGATTTAGAGGTGATTTTCACCCATTCAATACCATTTAGTGATTTTGAATAATCGGTCTGGGCAGAGCCCACCACGGTTATTAGAAGTAGCATTGTTGTAATTGTTTTTTTCATGATTTTCGTTTTTTGATTTTTATATAATTTTTGGTAATGCGTTATTGATTTCTTTTTTGATAAAGGGTTGGGTTTCTTCTTTTTCCAATAATTTTTTTAGTGGCCCAATTGCTTTTTTCTCTTGTAATTGTCCTAAAATTTCAATCAAGGCCACTTGTATACTCGGGTTTTCTTCTGTTTCCAAGGCTTGTATAAAAATGGCCTTGACTTGTTCTGAGTATGAAAATTTTGAAAGTGCCTCCATGGCCGATAACCGTACGTTGGTATTTTCGTCGCCTAACATTTTTTCACCCAGAGCACTGACAATATCTTCGTCAGGGCGATCAAATTCTTTAACCAGTTGAACTCCTTGAATGCGTTTGCTGGCCGACTCGTTTCCTAACAGTGAGATTAAGGTGGCCTCTTTGTATTCCAATACTTCCTGTTGTGTTTGCACTAGAGTAGTATTCATTTCTTTTTGACCTGAATACCTTCCGGTAAGAAACACTCCAATTAAAAGGGCGATGCCTGCGGCAATTTTTAAGAACCCTGAAAACCTATTGCTTTTATGGGATTGCAAGGCAACCACTTTTACCTGATGCCCTTTTTCCTCTTCCAGTAACTTTTCAAAATTGATTGCTAATCTTTTTGAGGGTTGTGCGAGCTTTTCCTTTGAAAAGGCAGAAAATAGGTTTCTATATTCATCCAGTTCTTTCTGTAGCTCTGGAGCGTCTTTAAGACGGTCTTCAAAGTCTTTCTTTTCCTCTATCGAAAGAGTACCTTCTAAATACGCTATGATTTTATTGTCTTCCATAATTATATGGTTTGCATGTAAATCGTCTTCAATTTTTTTAATGCCCTGCTCATTTTGGTTTTTACGGCGCCAGGGGTACTTTCCATTATTTCAGCAAGTTCTGAGTACTTGACACCCTGAAAGCGGTTGAGTATGACCATCTCACGTTCCGAAGGGTCCAGTTGTTGTAGGGCTTTGTGCAAATGGGAATAATCCTCTTCATTTTTCTCTTCACTAAGTTTATATTTCACATTGTCCAAATCATCGTGGTTTTCTTTGTTCCTGCTGAAATGGGTTTTTAGACTATTTCTTGCGATGGTGAACAACCAAGAGACAAAGGCCCCGTTATTGTACGATGTCCGATATTTTATCACCTTATAAAAAACATCTTGGGTCAAATCTTCACTTAGCATTCTATCTCCACACATTTTATACAGGAAATTGAACACATGCACATGGTGTCTGTCAAAAAGTACCTTTAAGGCATCTAAATTTCCATTGGCCACTTGTGCCATAATTTCCTCATCTGTTAGTTGGTCAGCCGACATGTTTTTGTTGGTGTTCGTACTATATAGTCAGGAAATTACAAAAGGTTACAACCTTATGTAATTTTTTTTATTGGTATGCCGAAAAGAGAGGCAATACAGCTAGCAACCGCAGTCAGGGCCACAGTTTTTCGAAGCGTTTTTTTTGGAAGATAAGAAGGGTATGGGTGACACGAATCGGTGCACCAAATAAACCAGGGCTGCCAATAGAATGCAATATGCAATGATTTGTTGTACCATTTAATTCAAGAGTTGATAAGCGGCCAATGCTGAAATATAGGCAATTGCACTCATAAAAACCAGTTGTAACATGGGCCATTTCCATGAATTGGTCTCTCTTTTTACGATGGCCAAAGTGCTCATGCACTGCATGGCAAAGGCGTAAAAGACCATCAACGAAATACCGGATGCCAAATTAAATAGCGGTTGCCCTTTGTCGTTGAGTTCTGCGGCCATTCGATTTTGAATGGTTTCGTCTTCATCACTGCCCACACTGTAAATAGTGGCCAAAGTACCCACAAAGACCTCCCGGGCTAAAAAAGAAGTCAGTACGGCAATACTTATTTTCCAATCATAACCTAGGGG
>CAYNUM010000158.1:0-5948 GCA_964400025.1 uncultured Croceivirga sp. | reverse complement strand
AGTACCCCAGTTTCCTTCTATGTAAATGGAACAAAATCATCCATTGATTATCCCCCTAATGTAACAATGGAACAGACCGATAACTTTGACCAGGTGATTTATAAGGGGTATAATCAAAAAGCGGGGTCGAATAAAACAATTACCATTAATTCAAAGTACAGTGAAGTTGTGCTAAAGGATTAGTGTATTTTGGGATAGTCCCAACACCAAGCTTAATCTCACTTAATTAATGAGCATCTTCCTTTAAATACTCCTTGAAATTTTCCTTAAATCGATTTAATCTGGGTATCGATACCGCTCGAATGTATGACTGGTTCGGATTTCTGCGTTCAAAATCCTGATGGTATTCTTCGGCCTTCCAAAATTTTTCAAAAGCGGTAACTTCCGTAACTATCGGTCGATCATACACATTCTCAGATTGCAATAATTTGATATAATCTTCAATCGTTTTTTTCTCGTTCTCATTTTTGTAAAATGCAATCGAGCGATATTGTGCCCCTCGGTCTGGTCCTTGACGGTTTAAGCTGGTGGGGTCGTGTGACCCAAAGAACACTTGAACCAAGGCCAAAAATGAAATCTCTTTTGGATCATAATATACCTCAACAGCCTCGGCATGATGGGTGCGCCCGTAAGCGACTTCTTCATAGGTAGGATTTTCTTCCTTGCCACCAGAATACCCAGAGACCACTTCTTTTACACCTTTGACGCTCTCAAAAATGGCTTCTACGCACCAGAAGCAACCACTGGCAAAGTAGGCGGTCTCATATTGTTGTAACTCGTCATCTGTCAGTAGTATTTTTTCTGGGATACTGGCCTCAGTGAGTTGAGGACTATTTGATTTTGTAGTGGTATTGCAACCGATGGTTGTTATAATCGTAAGTAGAAGTGTAAGAAATCGCATAATTGAATTTTTGCCTTTAGTACCGCAAGATGGTGAGAGATTACATTGCATGAGGTTAAAAAATGTTAAGGTTTATAGGCTGATAGTTTCACCAATTTCGGGTAATAGCAATGTTTTTGCCTTTTGTTCAAAAAGGTCAATTGCTTTGTTTTTATCAATTGCAATAGGCGGGAAGGTATCATAATGGCAACCCAGTACCTTATCGCATCCTACAAAATCTGCTGCTATGGCGGCATCTTCATAACCCATGGTAAAATTGTCGCCTATCGGCAGAATCGCTAAGTCGACATTACCTATGGTCTCGGGTATCAATTTCATATCATAGGTCAAGGCTGTGTCTCCTGCGATATAAACTATTTTTTCTTCGGCTTGAATTACAAATCCACCAGGATTTCCTCCATAAGTGCCATCGGGCAGTACACTCGAATGTATGGCATTTACGTATTTCACTGTTCCGAAGTCGAATACTTTTCGTCCTCCATGGTTCATTGGGTGCCCTTTTATGCCCTTTTCACCAAACCAACTTACAATCTCATAATTCGATACCAATAGGGCTTCAGGATTGTTCTTTGCAATGATTTCTACATCCAAAACGTGATCTTGATGCCCATGGGTAACCAATATAAAGTCCGCTTTTAGTTCATCGATATTGATATTTGAAGCTTTTTCATTAGCGGAGATAAAGGGGTCAACGATGATTTGGGTCGCGCCAGTTTTTAAAAGGAGAGAAGCATGACCTAGAAAAGTAATTTCCATAAATAGCTTTTTTTAAATCGTACGAAAATTACAAAATCACGCCCTTTTGAATATCTTGAATCTAAATTTATAGCGAACCGCTCCATGCATTTTCCTAAAGCCCTGATTAATAGAACTAGGCCTTTACCCATTTTAGATGTAGAAATCACGACCACATCCTATTGTGGTCTCGATCTTTCAATTACCAATACCGAATTGGAAGGTATGGATATCTCAAATGCCGATACTTGCCAGATATATATCAATTCCGTTCTCGAGAGACAAAAGGCAAAAGTTGCTTTTGGAGGATATCTGGAACGGCGAAACCTGTACGGTAGTTCTGAACGTTTTCAGGGAACGGAAATCAGAAATATTCACATGGGGGTAGATTTTTGGTGTGAAGCTGGGACTAAAGTTCTTGTGCCACTTGATGGTGAGGTGCACTCTTACGCCAATAACGATGACTTTGGTAATTACGGACCTACCATTATTTTAAAGCATACGATTGAGGATTTTACTTTTTACACGCTCTATGGGCATCTTTCACTAGAATCACTTAATGGAATTCATGTTGGAAAAGAAATTGGTAAGGGTAAAGAACTTGCCACATTGGGCGTTCCTGAGGTAAATGTGGGGTATGCCCCTCACTTACATTTTCAAATTGTTTTGGATATAGGGGATTTTCAAGGGGACTATCCCGGTGTATGCGCTGAAAAAGACCTCGAATTCTTCAAAAGGAATTGCCCTGACCCAAATTTCCTGTTGGGCTATGGCGCTTAACCTTCGGTGAACTGCAAATTCATTTCGATAAATAGTTTTCAACCCGATTATAGTTTATCGACGCTTTTTTACACTTTAACCATAATCGGTTTTTTAATCGAAATATTTGATACGGTTGGCGAGATAAATCTCGTTCAACAACCGACCAAAATAGCTTTGGGAGTAAGAAAGATTCAACCCCATGAAAGCTATTTTAACCTTTACATTAATTATTTGCTTTGGTATAACTGCAAATTCAAAAGATTTACAGGAAATCATTGTACCGACTGTTCAAGTTGAAGTTGCCAATGATTTAGAGGCACAAGTGAAAAAGCGTTTTCCCAAGAAAAGGAATATGGCCCGTCTTTACTTGTTCAAGAATTCACGTGTCAAGAAAGAACTCGCTTTTAGAACAAAAGCGAATAAAGCCAAACTTGCATAAATATGGATACCCTATCAATTATTTCCCTCTCTGTAAGCTTGATTTTTGTGATTGCTTCGATTTATTTGAATTTTAAGCTTGCTCGGGTATATCGAGTGGCAAAAAAGAGAGCCTCTAATTAAAGAAGCATCGATGAAATGCACATCGTTTCGGTGTGTCGTTCGTCGGATCTAAAACCGTCATCGAGCTTTTTTTACACTTCATCCTAATTCAGGTTTTTAATCGAAAAATCGGTGTTGCACAGCGAGTTAAATCGCCCCTGGGTTCGATGTGGAGATACCTTTACCATGTAAAAAGAACCCAAGCCATGAAAGCAATTGTAACCTTTATCTTCATCATCTTCATCGGAACTTCAGCCATCGCACAAGATGCTCAGAAAGAAGTTAAAGTTGAAACATTTGCTGCTGGTATTGAGTTGAACATTGAAATCGAGCAAAGTGAAGTTCAAGGAAAAGAGGTAGCTAGATTATATATGTTCAAAAATTCAAGAGTTAAGAAAGCCTTGAAATTCAAAACGAAAAGAAACAAATCTAAAATCGCTTAATTGTTATGGAAATTACTTTGATCCTGGTTGCTTTATTGTGTAGTTCATTTTTTGTTTTTGGTTCGATACTATTGTCTTTACGTCTTGCAAGAGTTTCTTCGCGTCAAAAATAATACCGTCTCTTATGGTGTATTTTACACCGCCAACACGAACAACCTTATTGTCCTCATTTAGCCTTATGGCTCCTGTGCCATAAAGTACCTTCAGATTTTTTAGTGGATTTTCTTCCACGATTACAAAATCAGCCAATTTACCAATAGCGACCGTACCAATTTTGTCAGCAACGCCCAAAGCTTCCGCCCCGTTCAAAGTAGCCGAACGAATTACTTCCAAGGGATGAAAACCAGCCTCTCGCAACAACTCCATTTCTCTGATATAGGCAAACCCGTATAACTGGAAAATAAATCCTGAATCAGACCCCGTAGTTACACGCCCGCCCCTGTTTTTATATTCGTTGATGAAGGTCATCCAAAGCTTGTAGTTTTTCTTCCAGGCGACTTCTTGCTCTGTTCCCCAATCATGCCAGTAGGAGCCATGGCTAATTTTACTCGGTTGATAAAACTCCCATAGCGAGGGTAGCGTGTAGTCTTCATGCCATTCTGCCCTTCTTGCACGGTGAAGATCGCGGCTGGCTTCATAGATGTTAAAAGTTGGGTCAATGGTAAAATCAAGGGCCAACAATTCATTCATGACGTTGTTCCAATGTTCTGAATAGGGCTCTGCAGCTTGCTCCCACAATTTTCCTGCTTCCTCAAACCGATGTTGTTCATTTTGATAGTTGTAATCCAATGGATAATCTTGAACTGTCCTTTCATCAAAGAGTGCCTCAGGTAGACCATACCAGTGTTCCATGGTGGTCAATCCGGCCCTTGCGGATTGCAATACATCCCATCGGGCCACATCCATTTGGGCATGATGACAGGCTGAGCGCAGCCCCAATTTTTTATTTTCATCCAAAGCGGCAGCCATGATTTCAGGGGGTGCACCAAAAAACTTAATTCCATCAGCCCCTTTTTTTGCATTCTCACGAACCCATTCTCGGGCCCGCTCAGGGGTACTTAAGGGTTTTTCGCTCGCTTGACCAAAAACAGTGTGCGTAAAAATTCTTGGAGCCACAATACTGTTCTCGGCACTCTTTTTCTTTAAGTCCAATGACCAATTCAAGCCACGACCCCCAACCTCTCGAATAGTAGTTATGCCATGCGCCATCCAGAGCTTAAAAACATAATCTGGATCGGCACCTTGTGATGCTCCACCTATATGGGTATGCATATCGATAAACCCAGGAAGCAGGTACATACCTGTACAATCGAGCTCTTTGCCCCCTTGTTTTAATTGTGGCCTTTTTGTTTCATCGATTTCGACTCCCGGATAGCCAACAACTGCGATGTCAACTATTTTATCGTTTTCCACAACGATATCAATGGGTCCACGGGGCGGGGCACCATTGCCATTTATTAAGGTGACCCCACGTATAATCAATTGTGAAAATGGGCCTTCTTTGAAATTTTCTTGGCCTATTACAGATATGGCCAATAAGAAAAATAGTAAACTAAGTCGTTTCATAGGTATTGGTTATTCTTTCCAGAAAAAAACATCACTGAACATTAAATAATCACTGTCTTCAACAGGATTACTATGATTAGGTCTTAAGAATCCGAAACTTATTTCGTGTGAACCGGTTTGAATGCCGTCAAGTCTCAAATAAGCTTTAAAACCATCTATGCCGGTATCTAAATTTTTTGTGCGATACCACCGTAAATTTCGATGTACCTCGCCATCAACCATGACTCGTAACACATCTTCCATCATTCTTGCTGCTACCTTGGCGTCCTTGCGGTTTAGCTGAGCACCGTTTTCTATTTCCAATGAATCCATTACACGTTCAAAAGTAGTATCCATATAGTAACTGTAGGCCACGAAAACCGGCAAATAGTTTTCTTTAACTACTTCTGTAGGAATGGAAGCACGATAGTGGTTTTTAAAGTCCACCTTGTTTGCGGAATAGTCGTCTTCATAAATTGTTCTAAAAGCACCATCCTGAAAATACTTGCGGCTGTCAAAAAACTTAATCTGTATTTCTTCAGCTGGGATATAGTTGCTCAACTCGTTCACACTGACAAAGATGCTAAGCACGAGGACACAAATGAAAAGAGAGGATACCACCAATTTACCGTATCGGGTAAAAATCGAATATTGCTCCCAAAAGAAAAGTTTAGTAGTGTTGAGATAACTAAAAAAGTAGGAGATCGGAGCAAAAATCTTTCTAATTAATGTAAACCTCTTTCCAATTCTAAATGCAATAAAATCAAAAAACCCAAGAACAGATATAAAGTAAACCACTAATACACCTAATACAAAGAAGGTGTTTTCGGCCCATTCACTCGGAAATACCAAAGGGAAGACGAACTCAAACAACAAATAAAGAATGAGAAAGCCTGAAATTGTGGTTAAGGCAAGAAATACACTTAGTGCAAATGAAAGCCCTGCCAAATTCTCAAGTGTAATGATTTTGGTAATTTGACCCTTGCTTGATTTGAATTTTTCTTCGAATGAACTATGATAAT
>CAYNUM010000157.1:0-5971 GCA_964400025.1 uncultured Croceivirga sp. | reverse complement strand
CCCTGCTCTTTGTAAAGCGTTAAGAGCTTTTGGCTCATCAACTGCTCAGATAACCGCTTTACCTCATCTTGATTTCCCAAAACCCTAGTAGCAATGTTTTCCAATTCTTCCTCCTCAGGGTTCATATGGCCGTATTGCGCCATTTGACTTTTAATGAAACCCTTGGCGAATTCCTTTAATTCGTCAAGCTGCACTTGAAGATCATTGTTCTTGATAATTTTACCTTCAATCAATTGATAACGAAGACCTTTCTCTGATTTTTCATATTCATCGGCGGCTTCATTGTCGGTCAATTCTTTTTCACCACTTACCTGAATCCATTTTTTAAGAAACTCTGAGGGCAAATCAAATTTGGTGTCTTCAATCAACTTTTCGGTGATGTCGTTCAAAAGTTTCTGGTCAGATTGTTGTTCAAACTGCTTCTCAGAATCTGTTTTGATTTTTTCCTTCATTTCATCTTCGCTTTTCACCACGCCCTCGCCAAAAAGCTTATCGAATAGCTCTTGGTTCAATTCGGCTGGTTCACGCTCATTGATTTCATGAATGGTGAAGTCTACCTCAATATTTAGCTTTTCTGCTTTATCCTTAGTAATACCCAAGCTTGAAGAAAGTTGATAATCTTCCTTAAACAGACCTTTGGTCTTAAGGGTGATGGTTTCTCCAACCTTTTTGCCTAATAAAGCATCAATGGCTTTTTTGCTTTTGATATTTTGGATTTCAAGGGTGGTCTTGTTTTCGATTTCCTGAGCCTCGTTCAAAAAAGTACCGTTGACTTCAGCAATTTTTGTCACCTCTGGTTTAGAGATGATTTTTCCGTATTGCTTTTGAAGACGTTCAACTTGTTCAGCAACCATTTTCTTATCGGCAACAATTTTATAGTGAGTTACTGCTTTCTTGGTCTTAAGCTTGACGTCAAATTCAGGGGCTAGACCCAATTCAAATTCAAAATCGAAGTTTTCATTGTTCCAATCAAAATTTTCCTGAGCCTTAGGCAGTGGATTTCCTAGAACATCCAACTTTTCTTCGGTGAGATATTTGTTGAGATTGTCTTGAAGTAATTTGTTCACTTCATCGACCAGAACAGCCTTTCCATATTGCTTCTTGATAAGGCCCATAGGTACTTGGCCTTTTCTGAAACCTGGAATATTGGCTTGCTTCCTGTAATTTTTAAGGATGTCGTTTACTTTTTCCTCGTAATCTTCTTTGGTGATGGCAACTTTCACCACGGCATTCAAGTTATCAATCTGCTCTTTCGAAATATTCATCTAACCTACTTTATAATGGGGGGCAAAAATAGTACATTTTGTTTTTTACAACAAGTTTTCAATTGCTTGTATATCAATGTAAAACCTATTTCTTTTTATCCTCTTTGAGTAGGGAGAACAAGATGGATTGTAAAAAGGAAAGTAATAAACTGAAAATGATGGCCCACCATATGTTCGTAACTGAAAAACCGGTAATGAAATAATCAGCCAATAATATGATTATCGCGTTGATAAACAGAAGAAAAATTCCCAATGTGATAATGGTGATTGGTAATGTCAAAATCACCAATAAGGGCTTGACCAAGAAGTTAAGCAGGCTAAGTACAATGGCCACCATGATTGCAGTTACATAGGAATCTACGCCGACTCCCGGTAACACTTTGGATAAGATGACAACGGCAAGTGCGCTTAGCAGCATTCGTAGTAGAAATTTCATAAGATTGTTTTTAAAGGTTTATTAAGTAAGACAATGGAATAATTTTTTGTCACTTTTATTCCTATGGTCTCTTGTGAATTGCAGAATATTTAGTCTTCCCCATTAAAACTAAGGAAAGATGAGATTCGCCGGTCAAAAAGTACGACTTTTATTCTTCAAGAAATTTGACTGCCAAATCAAAAAACTCAGTAGGATTTTCGGCATGCAACCAGTGTCCGGCATTTGACACCGTCGCAATGTTTGCTTTAGGGAAGTGTTTGGTAATTGTTGCAGTGTCATTTTCGGTAATATATTCAGAACGACTACCTCTCAAGAAAAGGGTGGGGCCTTCAAAGGTCGAAGTGCCTGAAATATTTTCACCAATCTCCTCCATTTTATGTTGTAGTATTTCCAAATTGATTCTAAGGCCCAATTTGCCTTTCTCAATCCAATATAGATTTTTCAAAAGAAATTGACGAATGCCCACATCACTCAATGATTCGGCCAAGACTTTATCTGCCAGTGAACGACTTTTGATCTCTTCAAAATTTAAGGTTTTAAGGGCATTGATGATTTCTTGATGGTGCGGCGGATAATATTTAGGGGCAATGTCAGCAATAAGGAGCTTATTTACCATTTTTGAATGGGTGACTGCAAATTGCATCGCGGTCTTGCCACCCATGGAGTGACCCAACACATCGGCCTTTTCAATGTTCAAGAATTCATGTATCAAAAAGGATAATTTCTGTAATGAAGAATGTTTTGCATATTAATGCACATCAGCATTATCCATCAGATGAACCTGAAATCCATTTACTGCGAATCTGTTTCCAAGTGTTTTCCAATTATCCGACATACCGAGAAACCCATGCAATATCAATAGCGCAGGTCCTTCGCTCAGAATTGTTGAGTGCAGTACTTGTGTCATTTTAATCGATGTAGGTACATATTGACGACATTTTCCAATCCTAAATAAATGGACTCACATATCAGTGCGTGCCCAATGGAGACTTCCAATAGATTAGGAATATTTTCTTGGAAAAATTTAATGTTTTCCAGGTTGAGGTCATGGCCCGCATTAATGCCGATATTTAGGTGATTGGCCATTTTCGCAGCCTCGATGAAGGGTTTGATGCCTGATTCATCGCCTTTTGCGAAAGCCTCAGCATAACTTTCCGTATAGAGTTCAATCCTATCAGTTCCAGTGGCTTTTGCCCCCTCCACCATTTTTGGGTCGGGGTCTACGAAAATGGAAGTCCGGATATTATTTTCCCTAAAAACGCCTATGACTTCTTTCAAAAAATCGCTGTGTTTCAAAGTATCCCAACCGGCGTTTGAAGTGATAGCGTCTTCCGCATCAGGTACAAGTGTCACCTGTGTCGGTTTAACCTCAAGCACTAAATCAATGAATTTAGGAATGGGGTTGCCCTCAATGTTGAATTCGGTGTTGACCACTTTCTTTAAGTCGCGAGCGTCTTGATAACGAATATGTCTTTCGTCAGGTCTTGGGTGAACAGTGATTCCTTGTGCTCCGAATCTTTCAATATCCATAGCCGATTTCAGCAAGTCAGGCAATTGGCCTCCCCTAGAATTTCTTAAGGTTGCCAATTTGTTAATATTCACACTAAGTTTGGTCATAGTACGATTTCGATTCAAGCCTACAAAAATAAGAATTAGGCACACTTTTTGCCTTTTTTAAATTTGTAGCTTTGCTTTAATCAAGAGAAAATGAACATTCAAGAATACATCACGGACGCCTCTCCAGTATTTGAGCTTAACGATGACCTAGACGAAGTGATTTCTTTTTTTAGGGAAACCTCTTATTCACATGTTGCCGTAGTAGACAATCAAGAGTTTATCGGGGTTTTATCTTCTAATGATTTACCTTGTTTTGAGCCGGGTAAAAAAATTGAGGACTTTCGATTTCAATTGGAACATTTTTTCGTGACGCCCCAAACCATGTGGTTGGATGTTTTGGAAAAATTCACTCGAAATGAGGCCAATATTCTGCCAGTGCTTGAAAATAATTCACATAGGGTAGTGGGGTATTATGATTTGAATGATATTGTCACCTATTTTATAAGCACTCCCTTTTTTACAGAACCTGGCGGTGTTATTGTAGTATCCAAAGGAATGAAAGATTACTCGCTCAGCGAGATTTCACAGATTGTGGAGGGCAACAATGGAAAATTGTTAGGAGCTTTTATCACCGATAACACTAATGATTTGGTTCAGGTTACCCTCAAAATTAATTCTGGCAATTTAAACGAGGTGCTACAAACATTTAGAAGATATAGTTACAATATTGTCTTCGGAAACAATGATGACCAGTTCTTGGAAGACTTAAAAGAACGCTCAGCCTATTTGGATAAATATCTAAATGTCTAACATGAAGGTAGCAGTGTTCGGCCAGGTACTTGCTCAAGCAGATGTTACCCATGTCAACGATTTATTGGAGGCCTTAAGAGAAGTAAACGCTTCTATTGCCATTGAACAAGAATTTCTCAAATTACTACAGCCTTTTTTAGATAGTTCCAGTTTTTCAAGTTTCACCCAAGAGCAGGGCTTGGATGAGTCCTTTGAACTTTTTGTGAGCTTTGGTGGTGACGGTACAATGCTGAGGGCAATCTCTTATGTGGGTAAATACGGTATACCGGTGGTTGGGGTAAATACTGGCCGGCTTGGTTTCCTTTCTACGTTCAAAAAAGAAGAAGTTCGAAAACTTGTGACCGAATTTGTGTCGGGATTCTTTACCATTGAAGAGCGCAGTATGGTTGAAATCTGTACAGACTCTAATATTGATGATTTTGGCGAGCTTAATTTTGCCCTTAATGAAATTACGGTAAGCCGCAAGGATACCACCTCGATGATAACCGTTGAGACCTTTTTGAACGGTGAATATTTGACCAATTACTGGGCGGATGGTCTGATAATTGCGACTCCTACCGGGTCTACGGGATATTCATTGAGCTGTGGTGGGCCAGTCATCGCCCCCACTGCAAAATCTTTTGTTCTAACTCCGATTGCTCCCCATAATCTCAACGCCAGACCATTTGTAATTGCAGATGATACCAAGATTCGTCTAAAAGTCTCGGGAAGGGAAGAAAACCACTTGGTTTCCTTAGATTCGAGAATAGCGGTAATTCCCAACGAAAAAGAGATTGTGATTCAAAAATCGCCCTATACGGTTAAAATGATTGCCTACAAATCTGAAAGCTTTTTAAAAACGCTACGTAACAAACTGCTTTGGGGTGAAGACCGTCGCAACTAAAGCCTTTTTCTACAATAAATAGGCCCAAAAGTTGTTTTACAGAGAGAACATTTTATGACAATGAAAGGAATACTTCCTTGCTATTGACATATTTGCAACCTTTTTTATGAGAACAATTGTTTTGGTGTGCTTACTGGCCATGGGGAGTGTAACTGCCCAAACCTACGAGATTGGACTTTTTGCTGGAGGTACCAATATGATTGGTGATGTGGGTAGAACAAACTACATTTTCCCGTCAGGCGAGGCATATGGTGCACTTTTTAAGTGGAACAAAAGGAAGCGTTATGCTTGGCGGGCCAGTGTCTATCGTGGCAATTTTACCGCTGATGATACCCAATCAAGTAAATCTTCAAGACAACAACGGGGTTATCGTGTAGAAAACTCAATCACTGAGTATTCTTTGGGCTTGGAATTCAATTTTGTCGATTATAACCTACACAAATTAGGTCCGGCGTTTACACCTTATTTATATACCGGTGTAACCTACTTCAGATATGATTTCAATTATATTGATGCATCACAGGTTCAGGATATTAACCAAAAAGATGGTAGTTTCGCAATTCCGATGACCGTTGGGGCGAAACTTAGGCTGAGTCAGGTTTTGATTCTAGGAGCTGAAATTGGTGCTAGGTATACCTTTACGGACAATCTGGATGCGAGCAATCCTGAAGGTTCGAATTTTGAACAATTTAGGTTTGGTAATTTTTTAAGTGAAGATTGGTACGTGTTTTCCGGTATTACGTTGACCTATACGTTTGGCAGAAAACCTTGCCAAGATTGTTTTGAATAAAACATGGGTAATCCAAATCAAATTGATGTAGAAAGGCTGCCAAAGCACATAGCCATAATCATGGATGGTAATGGCAGGTGGGCCAAAAAACGCGGAAGAATGCGGGTTTTCGGGCATGAACACGGGGTAGAGGCCGTTAGACGGACCGTTGAGAATTGCGCCAAGCACAATATAAAATTTCTTACCCTTTATGCCTTTTCTACCGAAAATTGGAAACGGCCTAAGTTAGA
>CAYNUM010000156.1:0-5973 GCA_964400025.1 uncultured Croceivirga sp. | reverse complement strand
TAATCGTCAAGTGCCATTCCCGATGCCACCTCGACTACACGACCTAAGACATCGGTATTTAAGCCGTACATCCATTGCGCTCCTGGTTCGTGCACTAAGGGTAGGTTTCCCAACTTTGAAGTCGTTTCTTCAATGGTAATTGGCAGGTGGGTCGCCAAATCTGGAATGCCGTTTTTAGCCAAGATAGCACCATGCACCGGTGGGTTTACAAAACCATAAGGTACCCCGGCTGTATGCGTCAATAGTTGTGCTATCGTAGGAATGTTTTGGCTTGCTACACTGGTGTATGAAGAATCGGCAGGATTAAAATCTTGTAAAACCTCAGTTTCCATAAAAGAGGGAATATACTTACCCACAGGGTCGTCTAAATTGAGTTTACCGGCTTCAACCAATTGCATAGCTGCTACAGAAACAATGGGTTTGGTCATAGAAGCCATTCGAAAAAGATGGTCTTTACGATAGGGTTCCGTACGTGTGGTATCTGACCATCCAACTTCTGATTCGTAAACTATTTTACCATTTTTGGCAATCAGAGTCACGGCTCCGGGGTATTTTTTGGCGGCTACATATTCGTTAACCAAGGTCTCTATTTTAGCGAGGCTATCGGAAACCATTCCAACTTCTTCTGGCGTGGCCAATTGAAATTTTTCATAAGCAATTTCCTCTTTTTTGGTTCTACAAGAGAAAACAGACAATATGATAAATAGTATGTAAATAAGAGTAAATGGTTTCATTTAAATCAAGAATTTAGTTTTGTTTAAAGTAAAGATGACTGCATGAATGATTTTAACGGACTTATGCTTTTTAAGCATTTAAATATTCCATTTTCCTTTAATATAGATATCACAGAATGTCGACACCCACATAATACCCCTCATGCCCTCGAACATTAAAAACGGATTGGTCTTCGAAAATGAGGTATTGCCCTTTTATTCCTTTTAATACTCCTTCAAAGCTTGGGATTTTTTCCAAATTTATGCTTTTGACTTTCTCTGGGTATTGAAGTACCGGGAATTCAAGGTTGGTCTCTTTGTTGTCTTCGATGAAATAGTCAGCCACTTCATCAGGTATATATGTTTTTAGTTTGTCCCGCCATTCCACGAGGTCTACCTCTTCAATTTCGTTTTTCAACATTTTTTGCCAACCCGTCTTGTCACTTACATGTTCTTTCAAGGCTACTTCGGTGATACCTGCCAAATAACGGTTGGGTACCTCAACAATTTCAATGGCTTCGTGTGCCCCTTGGTCAATCCAACGTGTGGGTACTTGTGCTTTTCGGGTAACGCCCACTTTTACGTTACTGCTATTTGCCAAATAAACAATATGGGGCTGCAGTTGCATGCGCTTTTCATACTCTAGGTCACGATCTTCAATGTTCAAATGGGCTTTACTGAGTTCGGGTCGCATTATCCAATCACCCGCAGCCGCGCTTTCATAAAAATAGGACTTACAAAAGCCTTGGCGGTAAATGGGCTCGTTTTTCCCGGTGCCAAGGCATTGGTATTTTATGAACTCAATTTTTAGCTTTTTGTTCAAAGCTTGGTTGAGGTTAAGAACATCATCTTCCAATATTAAAAAATACTGAATCGGCGAACCTATCGCTGTCCTCATCTTACGCAAAACTCCCTCGTAGAGCATAGTTTGTGACTATTTGAAGTAATTTGAAATAAAAGCTATTTTAGCCATTCACCAAAGTAGCCAGCTAAAGATACCTAAAATGCCAATACCGTTATTTAATTCGATTGCCTCTTGGTTGCTTAAAAAGCGGTATCATCAAATAGAACTTTTCATTAAGTATCCTGTCGACGTGCAGCAAGAAGTCCTTCGTCAATTATTGACTTATGCCAAGGATACTGAGGTAGGCAAAATGCATCATTTTGAATCGATCAAGACCTATGAAGACTTTACCGATAGGGTACCAATTGTGAATTATGAAGGTGTAGCCGCGCTTATTGAACGAACGCGAAGAGGGGAACAGAATCTATTCTGGCCGACTAACATCAAATGGTTTGCAAAAAGTAGTGGTACCACAAACGCGAAAAGTAAATTTATCCCTGTCAGCTCAGAGGCATTGGAAGATTGCCATTATAAGTCCGGTAAAGATCTTCTGTGCTTGTATTTGAACAATAACGAAAATTCACAGCTTTTCAATGGTAAGAGTTTACGTTTGGGGGGCAGCAAGGAACTGTACGAAGACAATGGCAGTTTTTTTGGTGACCTTTCGGCTATCCTTATTGATAATATGCCGCTTTGGGCTGAATATAGTAGCACACCTAGCAATAAGGTTTCATTGATGAGCGAGTGGGAAATGAAGCTCAATGCCATTATTGAGGAGAGCATTAAAGAAAACGTGACCAGTTTAGCTGGCGTGCCCTCTTGGATGCTTGTGTTACTGAACAATGTGCTTGAGAAGACGGGGAAAAACCATTTGTTTGAGATTTGGGAGAACTTGGAGGTCTACTTTCATGGTGGAGTGAGTTTTGCCCCCTATCGCGATCAGTACAAAAAACTACTGCCGAGAAAACGTTTTAACTACTACGAAACCTATAATGCCTCGGAGGGTTTTTTCGGAATTCAGGACCAAAATAACTCTGAAGACCTTTTATTGATGTTGGATTATGGAATTTTCTATGAGTTCATTCCCATGGACAATTTTATTGAAGGCGAACAAAGGGCCATACCCATTTGGGAGGTAAAAACAGGAGTGAATTATGCGGTTGTAATCACCACTAATGCAGGGCTATGGCGCTATAAAATTGGGGATACAATACGTTTTACTTCAACGGACCCATATCGCATTCGAATTACAGGAAGAACCAAGCACTATCTGAATGCTTTTGGTGAAGAATTGATTATCGAAAACGCTGAGGAAGCACTGGAGCGCGTCTGTAAAAAAACAGGATCTCAAATCAAAGATTATACTGCAGCCCCTATTTTCATGAATGGTACTGAAAAAGGATCTCACGAATGGATAATTGAGTTTAGAAAAGCACCTGAAAACTTGAATTATTTTACCGAGCTGATGGATAATGCGCTGAAATCATTGAATTCTGATTATGAGGCCAAGCGTTACAATAACATTACCCTCAAAATGCCTAAAATACATATGGCTAGGGAAGACCTCTTCTACGATTGGTTAAAATCGAAGGATAAATTAGGTGGGCAACATAAAATTCCACGTTTGTCCAATTCTCGCGAATATCTTGAAGAATTGATGAGGTTAAATCGTTAATCGGCACAATTTTTCGGTCCATTCATACAATTTCGGGTACTTTACGAAAACGTTTTCGTAATTTTCGGTGTTTTATCGTGCAAAAGAAGAATTTGAACCAATATTTTCTTAATTCAGGCGTTAAGTACTCATCTTTAATCCACCAAAACTTACAACGTAAATTATTATGGCAGAAAGATTACTAGTCTTATCAGACATGTGGGGCATCAAAAAAGGCCTCTGGATTACTTCTTATTTAGGGTACTTGCAACAGTACTATGATATTGAATTTTATGATATTCAACAATTGGCCGATCTCGACTTACCGGTCATGTCAGAAGAAAATATTCATAAGGCTTTTATTGAAGGTGGTATAGAAATGGCAGTTGCCCATTTATTAAAGAGAGAAAGTCAGCCTTGTCATGTTTTGGCTTTTAGTATGGGAGGTACTGTCGCTTGGAAAGCAGGTTTGCAAGGACTTCCAATGAAGTCCTTAACGGCGATTTCACCAACCCGAATTCGATTTGAAACAGCAGCGCCAAACTGCGATGTAAATTTGATCTATGGCGACTGTGACGAATTCAAACCGGGTTTGAAATGGAGCAAAGATGTTGGTGTGGATTTAAACATAATTCCCAACTTTGGACATGAATTGTACTCCGACGAAAAAATAATAAATGACGTTTGCATGAATTTGCTCAACAAAGTAATTCGTCAGGCGGTTTAATTAAAAAGGTATCGCAAAATAAAAAAGGGGCATTTTTGCCCCTTTTTTATTATTTGAAAGTTTGAGGAGGAATCAAGAAACAGCCTTTAGTTTCTTGATAGTCTCCATAGATAATTTTTCTTCGGCGTAGGCCTTGGTAACCTTAAACTCTTTTTCCTCAGAGCTTGGTAGGGTGAACATTGCATCGGTGAAAATAGCTTCGCAAAGTGATCTCAATCCTCGGGCTCCAAGCTTATATTCTACGGCCTTGTCAACAATATGGTTCAGGGCCTGTTCTGTAATGCTGAACGAAATTCCATCCATGGCAAACAACTTTTCATATTGTTTGATAATGGCGTTTTTTGGTTCGGTCAAAATTGCTCGTAACGTCTTCTTGTCCAATGGGTTCATATGGGTCAAGACTGGTAAACGCCCAATAATTTCAGGAATCAGACCAAATTCTTTTAAGTCTTTTGGAATGATATATTGAAGGATATTATCAGCATCCAGTTTATCTTCCGCTTTTGAGGCACTATAACCAACCGCCTGCATATTTAGCCTTTTGGTGATAATACGTTCAATTCCGTCAAAAGCACCGCCTGCAACAAACAAAATGTTTTCAGTGTTGACTTCGATAAACTTTTGGTCCGGATGTTTTCTACCTCCTTTTGGTGGTACATTGACAACCGTACCTTCCAATAGCTTCAATAAACCTTGTTGAACACCCTCACCAGAGACATCCCTTGTGATGGATGGGTTATCACTCTTTCGAGCAATCTTATCAATTTCATCAATAAATACAATGCCCCGTTCTGCCTTTTCTAAATTGTAGTCAGCGGCTTGAAGTAATCTTGTAAGAATGCTTTCAACATCTTCACCAACATAACCGGCTTCTGTGAGAACTGTTGCATCAACAATGGCCAACGGAACGTTGAGCATTTTTGCAACAGTTTTGGCCATTAGGGTCTTTCCGGTACCTGTCTGACCAACCATTACTATATTACTTTTTTGAATTTCTATATCGTCATCATTGCCTTTAGGCTGAAGCAAGCGCTTGTAGTGATTATATACAGCAACTGACATCACCTTTTTGGTACGTTCTTGCCCAATAATGAAAGTGTCAAGGAATTCCTTGATTTCCAAAGGCTTTTTTAGAACCAGTTCAGAGGCGAGATTATTGGTTTTTGACTGCTTTGATTCTTCGGTAACGATACTGTAGGCCTGTTCGATGCATCGGTCACAGATGTGTGCATCAAGGCCTGCAATCAAAAGATTGGTTTCCGACTTCTTCCTTCCACAAAACGAGCATTCCAAATTTTCTTTTGCCATATACACTCAGTTGAACTGAATAATGATAACGCTCAAAATAAGGTAAAATTCTGCTTTTACCCCAATTGAACCGATGATTGGTCGAAATTATCCTTTATCCCTTACCAATATCTCATCAATCATACCATATTTCTTCGCTTCGGGAGCCTTCATCCAGTAATCACGGTCACTGTCTTCATACACTTTATCGAATGTTTGTCCTGAATGATTTGAAATGATATGATAGAGTTCGTCTTTGATTTTCAGTACTTCTTTGGCAGCTATTTCTATATCGCTGGCTTGGCCTTGAGCACCTGATAAAGGCTGATGAATCATTACCCTTGAATGAGGTAAACCACTACGTTTTCCCTTTTCACCAGCGCATAGCAGCACCGCAGCCATAGAAGCAGCGATACCCGTGCAAATGGTAGATACATCAGGTTTAATGAACTGCATTGTATCGTAGATCCCCAAACCGGCATATACGCCACCACCCGGTGAATTGATATAAATAGAAATGTCTTTAGAGGCATCCGTACTTTCCAAAAACAAGAGCTGTGCTTGAACAATATTGGCAACTTGATCGTTTATGCCCGTTCCCATAAAAATGATGCGATCCATCATCAATCGAGAAAATACATCAAAAACGGCGATGTTCATCTGTCTTTCCTCTATGATATTTGGAGTCATATTTACTGGAAACATGCTACTTACGATTTGATCGTAATACATGCTACTTATTCCGTGG
>CAYNUM010000155.1:0-6022 GCA_964400025.1 uncultured Croceivirga sp. | reverse complement strand
TGTTCATGGGGGCGGCCAATAAGGTTCCAGGTGTCTCCGGAGGCATTGTCGCTTTTGTCGGTGGTTTCTACGAGGAATTTATCTACTCCTTGCAGAAAATCAACCTCAAAGCAGTGAAGTTGCTTTTCAACGGACGATTTAAGGCCTTCTATCGGTATACCAATGCTACTTTTCTTATCCTTCTTTTTACCGGGATGATTGTCAGTTATTTCAGTGTTTCTCGTTTGTTGGACTTCTTCCTTGAAAAAAAGGAACTCTATGTCTGGGCAGCGTTTTTCGGAATGATCATTGGGTCGATTTATTATATCTCCAAAGACTTTGAAGGCTGGAGCAAAAAAACAATAGGTGCGGGCTTGATAGGTCTCATCATAGGTGTGTCGATTAGTTTCTTGAGCCCCGCCAAAGAGAATGACAATCTGATCTTTATCTTCTTTTGCGGAATGATCAGCGTATCAGGAATGACACTTCCTGGGCTTTCAGGCTCCTTTATCCTAATACTTTTGGGTAATTATGTGCTGCTATTGGTCGATTCTGTGAATAGTTTATATGATACGTTTTCAGAGCTTGTTAAAGGTGATTTTAGTTTCATCAACAATCAAGAACGTTTAGATATTTTAAAGGTACTCATGGTTTTTACCTTGGGTTCTGTTGCCGGCCTTGTTACATTATCACACTTCTTGGGCTATCTATTAAAGCACTATAAAAAAGTGACTACGGCAGTAATAATTGGTTTTATCACAGGGTCTCTCGGAGTACTATGGCCATGGAAAAGGACCATTTTTAAAACGGATGCCCTTGGAAATACTTTATTGGATACCAATAACAATCCCGTCATTTTGAATTATCAGCGCTATTGGCCAGACATTTCGAATATGGAAACTTGGGGAGCCTTCTTTTTTGTTCTATTTGGCATTTTTATATTATTGAGTTTAGATTGGTATGGACGGAACAGAAAAGCATAAAAAGCGATTCGGACTGGTCGGCAGGAATATTTCATATTCCTTCTCCAGAGGATACTTTTGGGAAAAGTTTGAAAACCTTGGGTTGGCAGACCACAGTTATGAAAACTTCGATTTGAATACAATTGAGGCCTTTCCTTCCATTATCAAAGAAAAAAATATTTGCGGTCTTAATGTTACCATTCCCTACAAACAAGACGTGATACCCTTTTTGGATGAGATTGATGACGATGCCAAAACTATCGGTGCAGTAAATACGATAACAGTTACCGAAAATGGGCTAAAAGGCTATAATACCGATACTTTTGGGTTTCAAGAATCATTGACCCCTTTGCTACAAGAACATCATAAAAAAGCCTTGGTTTTAGGAACAGGGGGGGCTTCTAAAGCCGTGGTGTTTGTATTGTCTGCTTTAGGAATTGAACATTCGTATGTTTCTCGTAAACCCGTTGAAGGGCAATTAGGGTACCACCAGCTAGAAGAGCACCATTTACAACAATTTCAAATTATCATTAATTGTAGCCCAGTAGGTACACATCCGAATGTAAATGACAAACCAAATATCCCATACACCTACATCAATAAAAATCACATTTTTTTTGATTTAATCTACAATCCGGAGGTAACCTCTTTTTTGAAAGAGGGCAAAAAAAGAGGGGCAACAGTTCAAAACGGATTGCCGATGTTACAATTTCAGGCTGAAAAAGCATGGGAAATTTGGAATGCCAAAGCAGATTGATAGGCTAGAAATCCCTTAAATAATAGTACATCGCCGTAATTCTACCCTAAAGAAGAATCCTTACTTTTGTTTAAGGTAGGTTTTCTTGTTAACTTACCAGTAACCGCCATCAAGCTAACCTATAAACTCATTGTGATGGACAACGAAGCGAAAAAACCTCAGGAAACTGAGGGGGGAGAGAAAAACTTGGAAAATCAAGAGGTAACAGTGCCTGAGACTTCCGATAATGTAATTATTGATTCAGAGCCGGAAAGAACTGAAAAGTCAGTAATCGAAGAAGAAACTTCATCTGAGGAGGTACTTCAAGAAATTGATAATGAAAATGCTGAGGATGCCGAGGACACCGATAATGAAAAAAGACATCACATTCCTTTTTTGGATTACCATGCGATGAGCATGGAAAATCTTGTTGGTGAACTACAGCGATTGGTCAAAAATGAAAAAGTTCAGGCCATCAACAAGCATGTCAACTCAATAAAGCATGAGTTTGACCTTAAGTTCCAAGAATTCATTGAACATAAAAAAGAAGATTTCGTTGCTGGTGGGGGCAATGAAATTGATTTCAGATATAATTCAGTTACCAAAAGACAGTTCAATGAGGTCTACAAAGATTTTCGTGAAAAACGTGATAACTATTACAGCAATCTAGAACAACAACTCAAACAAAATCTTGAAAACCGTCTTACTCTAATTGAGGAATTAAAAGGTCTTGTAAATGTTGAAGAAGATATCAATACGACCTATAAAAACTTCAAGGAAATTCAGGATAAGTGGCGTAATGCCGGGGCCATCCCAAGAAACAGCTACAATGATGTCTGGCGTACCTATCACTTTCATGTTGAAAGGTTCTACGACTTTCTTCACCTGAACCGCGAATTACGTGATCTTGACTTCAAACACAACCTAGAAGAAAAACAAAAATTAATTGAACGCGCGGAGAACCTGCAACAAGAGCCTGATTTAGGAAAGGCATTTAGAGAATTGCAAACACTGCACAAAATTTGGAAGGAAGAGGTTGGACCTGTGGCCAAAGAAAAACGTGAAGAAATCTGGGAACGTTTTAGTTCGGCCACGAAAGCAATACATGCCAGAAGGCAAGAGCACTTTGCGATTCTCGAAGCTAGTTACGAAAAGAACCTAGAGAAGAAAAACGAAATCATCGCACAAATTCAAGTAGTTGCCGACAAGGTTGCCAACAATCACAAAGAGATTCAAGCTCAGATTAAAGAAGTAGAGGCCCTTCGGGAGCAATTTTTCAAAGCGGGTAAAGTACCACAAAAATTAAATGAACAGACGTGGTCGCGCTTCAAAGAAGTGGTTAGAACCTTCAACAAAGGGAAGAACAATTTTTACAAAGGCCTAAAAAAGGAACAACACGAAAATCTCGAAAAGAAGCGCAAATTATTGGAAATCGCCAACTCCTTAAAAGATAGTGATGATTTAGAAATGGCCACTCCAGAAATGAAGCGCATTCAAAATGAATGGAAGAAGATAGGTCATGTTCCTAGAAAATATTCTGATAAGATTTGGAATGAGTTCAAAAGTGCCTGTAATCATTACTTTGATCGCTTACACGCCGAAAAAAATGCGACCCAAAAAGAAGAATATGCGAATTATGAGGCCAAAAACGAATGTTTGAATCGTCTACGGGCCTTCAAGTTAAGTGGAGATAAGAAAAAAGACCTGCCAAAAATCAAAGATTTCATTTCTGAATGGAAAGCAATTGGTCATGTACCATATAATAAGAGGCACATCAATGGAAAATTCAACAAAATCATTGATGCACTTTTCAAAAAATTGGATGTAAGTCGCCAAGAATCCGAACTGCTTAAGTACGGTGACAAAATCAAACAATTAGCGAAATCCCAAAACAACGAAAGGGCAATCGGCAATGAGCGTACTTTTATTAAGCGCAAGATTGATGAAAGCAAAAGTGAAATCAGACAGCTCGAAAACAACCTACAATTCTTCTCCAATGCATCTGAGAGCAATCCATTGGTAAAGGAAGTTTTCCAAAACATTGCCCGACACAAAGACGCCCTCGAAACTTGGAAAGCCAAACTGAAGAACCTCAATATCATGGAGAACAAATTGGCGAAGGGTGAATTAACTGATGAAGAAACCAGTTCGGAGGAAGAATAGATTAAATCGATTGAGATGGTCAAGCAGATAATCACCTTAACAGCACTTATTTTTTGTTTTACCTCTTTCGGTCAAGAGATTGTTCAACTTCCTAAAACAGAGGACTCGAAAATAGTTTGGGAAGGTGGGGAGAAAGAGTTTTTCTCAAATATCTGGTCAACACAAGTGGTTACAAACGTGTCCCAACCAAGTATAGAAGTTTTTAGACCGGAACCTGAAATGAATACTGGGGCCGCGGTCATCATTGCACCCGGTGGAGGATTGTATGCCTTGAGTATTACCAATGAGGGCACGGCCGTTGCCGAGTGGCTCACGAAAAAAGGGGTAACCGCCTTTGTACTTAAATATCGATTGGTACCGACCGGTGAAGATGGTACTGCTGAAGTTATGACCACAGCACCTAAAACGGTATTGGAGAAAGCAGGTGAAGTATTGCCCTATGCAGTTACTGATGGGTTAAATGCCATCGCCCATGTTCGCAAGAATGCCGAGGCCTATGGCGTGAACAAAAATAAAATTGGGTTTTTGGGCTTTTCCGCTGGAGGGGCAGTAACTATGGGTGTCGGTTATTCGTATAACGAAGAAAATCGACCAAATTTTTTGGTCCCAGTTTATCCTTGGACTGATGTTCAACCGATTCAAGCACCAAAAAACAATGCGCCACCCATGTTTATAGTTTGTGCCTCAAACGATCCTTTAGGACTCGCTGGGGGTTCTATAGCGCTCTACTCATCAATGTTTGAGGCAAAAAAGAACGTTTCGCTAATGATGTACTCGAAAGGTGGACATGGATTTGGAATGGCTTCCCAAGGTTTACCTTCAGACACGTGGATTGAGCGGTTTTATGATTGGGCATTGAGCGAAAATCTCATCCCAAAATCAGATTCTTAAATTGGTTTTTTCGGAAAATTCAGGCGCAATATTCAACTCGAACCGAAAGGAACGTTTTGTGTTATGGAGGAAATGGGATGATTCAAAACCAAACGTACTTTTCATCGGTTTGAATCCTTCAACCGCCGACGAATCCATAAATGACCCTACTACCAAACGAATAATTGCCCATTCCAAAAGATTGGGCTTTGGTGGTTGTTTTCTAATGAATTGTTTTACCAAGATTGCGACCAATCCCAGAGATTTGACACCCAGTGGTGATTGGAAAGAGAACCTGAGTTGGGTGGATAAAATTGCTCCCATATGCGATGAAAAAGTCTTTGCTTGGGGAAATGCCAATTTGGTAAAAGAACTGGGGCGTGATACTTTTTTCATCAAGCGTTTCCCCAATGCTAAATGTCTTGGGGTTAATTTAAATGGTTCGCCAAAACATCCTTTATATCTTTCATATAGTACCAAACTCCATACATTTAATTTGAAAACGATCTAACTTCATAATTCCTTTATATACCACCTCTTATGAAATATACCTTATTCATAATAACTCTTTTCATTGCAAACCTACTTTGGACACAAGATTCCATACCCTTTCAAAAGGAGGTCAAAGAAATTGTTCAACGCAATGATTCCATTTGGGACAGCTCAAAAGAAACCATTGTTTTTACAGGAAGTTCCAGTATACGATTTTGGAAAGATGTACAGGAACGTTTTCCAGAAAATCAAGTTTTAAATGCAGGTTTCGGAGGTTCTCAGACTTCGGACCTATTACTACATCTGAATGATTTGGTATTGCGGTACCGACCTAAAAAGGTTTTTATTTATGAAGGTGACAACGATGTATTCGCAAAGAAAAAACCTAAAGAAATTCTCGATACTACTGAAGAAATTATCAAAAAACTAAAATCAGACAATCCTAAAAGAGAAATTGTTCTCATCTCTGCAAAGCCAAGTCTTTCACGTTGGAAACTTCGGGGAAAATATCGACGTTTAAATAAGAAAATGAAGAAATTCTCCGAAGCAAATTCCAAGGTTGAATTTGTTGATGTCTGGAACCCCATGCTTTTGGGCGGAAAGGTTCGAGAAGACATCTTTGTGGAAGATGGCTTGCACATGAACGCAAAAGGATATGAAATTTGGTATCAGGCCTTGAAAAGTTTTGTGAATTGATACTTTTCAATACTATTGGAAATTGAAAGAACGGTATTAAAGTGTGCGTTGTTTTCAAATTAAATTTGCGCATACATCTGATTTCCGTGAGAGTTGTCAACATTCTATACCTTAAAAAAGAAGT
>CAYNUM010000154.1:0-6042 GCA_964400025.1 uncultured Croceivirga sp. | reverse complement strand
AACTATCAGCAATCTGTTGTCTAAAATCGGGTGTGTAGCTCATTTCAAAATTTGGAATATGCCTTTTGATACTATCGGCAATTTCTTCGGGGGCAAAGCTCATGGCCCCTAAATTATAAGAAGATCGAATGGAGAGCGATTCTGAATCGGTATCCATCAATGAAATGGTACCCCTAATGGCATCGTCCATAAACATCATAGGTAGTTTGGTTCCCTTTGAAAGGAAACAATTGTACTTGCGATTCTGCAAGGCTTCATGATAGATTTCAACCGCATAATCCGTAGTCCCTCCGCCAGGTTGGGTTTTCCAACTGATCAAGCCAGGATATCGAACACTACGAACGTCAACCCCAAACTTATTGTAATAATACTCGCACCACCGCTCGCCCGATTGTTTGCTGATGCCGTAAACAGTACTAGGTTCCATCAAGGCGTGTTGTGGGGTTTCATTTTTAGGGGTGTTTGGACCAAAAACGGCAATGCTGGAAGGCCAAAATATTTTGTCGATTTTCTTTTCCTTTCCCAGATTTAAGACATTGAACAGTGAATTCATATTGAGGTTCCAAGCACGCATTGGAAATTTTTCGGCAGTGGCACTTAGCATTGCGGCCATCAGATACACTTCTTCAATTTCATAGTGCATTACTACATCTTCAATGGCTTCATAGTTTGTAGCATCCAACAGCTCAAAAGGGCCAGATTCCATAAGACTTTCACTTCCTTCCCTAATATCGCTTGCCACAACTGAATCATGACCATATTTTTGTCTCAGTACCATGGTCAACTCAGTGCCAATTTGCCCACATGCTCCCAGTATCAAGGTCAATTTTGCCATCAGTTGTAATCGTTAAATCATTAAGAAAGTAAAGATAGCTTTTCCCAAGAATTTGTACTTTGGCTAGATGGTAAAATACCTATTTCCCTTTCTTATTTTAGTGATTATTGCAGGTTGCAAAGAGAAGCAATCTGAGGTTGAGGAAACCAGTCAGGAACCCGCGTCTTTTTCAATTCAAGACTTTCCTAAAATCATTGATATGGAGACAGAGGTTCAATCTCTTGTGGGCTCATGGCCCGAACTCATGGCCTTGGAAAGTAGTTTTACCGTTCTTAAACGGGCAACCACTATTGAGGACGTTAAATTGGCTATAGACGACCTATCAGAAAAGGAAAAGGCATTAGCGCTAGGAGATTACCCTGAAACCTTTGATAAACTTCAAATAAAAAGCCGGCAACGTGTTTTTCGTACCTTTTTACTTAAGGTAAAGGCAAATTTAGTTGACAATAGAGACATCAACGAAAGCATGGAACAAATGATAAATTCATATAACGCTTTTAAAAACCAGTTCAATGTTTTGAACAATAGTACATTGGATGTCAAACTCATTTTAGATGAAGAGGAATAGCATTTTTATTCTGGTATTTCTTTTAAGTCTGAACATTTTTTCACAAGCTGATGAGAAAGAAGCTGTTCGTGAGGTGTTGGATGCTTGGCATTTGGCAGCATCCAACGCTGATTTTGAGGAGTATTTTTCGTTAATGACCGATGATGGGGTCTTTTTAGGAACCGATGCCACAGAGAACTGGCAAAATGAGGCGTTCAGAGCCTTTTCAAAACCATATTTTGATAAAGGTAAGGCATGGAGTTTCACTGCTGTTGAACGCAATATCTACATTGATGAGAGCCAAAATTTTGCTTGGTTTGATGAGCTATTGGATACCCAAATGAAATTGTGCCGAGGATCTGGAGTGTTGAAGAAGGTTAATGGCGAATGGAAAATTGCACATTATGTACTTTCAATTGCTGTTCCTAATGAGAACGTAAGTGAACTTATCAAAATAAAAAAGCAGAAGGATAGCCTTCTGCTTATTGATCTTAAAAAACGGTATGCTGAAAAGCGGAATTAGTTTCCGGTTTCGCCCTCAGTTTTACGTTTTTCCAATGCTTGTTTGCTTAGACTTGCCAAATTAAAGTTGGAGTCCAGTGCCAAAGCCTTATCCATAAAGGCTATGGATTCATCAACCTTGGTTTTGTCTTTGTTGAATATCAATAACCCTTGTAAATGGTAAAAAGCCGCCTTTAAGGGAACTTCATAAGGCTGTTGCCTTTCATAAAACGCATGTTTCATGTTTAGGGTCGAATTCGCAAGTCCGTAAGTAATGTCTGTTTCAGGTCCTGCAATATCGCCTACTTGAATTCTTAAATCGGCCATTTCATAGGCTACATAAGGGTCTGGTGTTCTATCGAACAGTACTTGAAATTGCTCTATCGCCCGTTTTGGCTGGTTCAGGGCCTTTAGCGATACCGCTTTGACTTGAACTGCCAAATCAGAATCTGAATCGCCCTTTTCAATACCAATGGTATTTAGGGCTTGAAGGTGTTGATTGCTGTTCATGTATACATAAGCCAAAGTATCTCTTCGTGCTTGTGAAGGGGCCACTACATTTAAATGGGTCAATGCATTGATTACCCCATTGATATCACCCTGTTTTTTCATTTCTTGATAGTACTTCTCAAAATGGGCGCTTAAGTCTCCGTTGCTTTGGGCCATCAACGACGAAGATGCCGTTAAGATGGTAATAATGAACAGTTTCCTCATGTTATTTCGTATTTAGTGCGGCAAAACTAAAAAAATTCAGCAAAGAAGGCTGTTAAAGAATTGGAAAGAACAAAAAACAAAAAAGATGCCGAAGCATCTTTTTCATAAGCAATTTTTTGTGCTGGTATTTAGACCGCTAGCTGCCTTTGCTCCTTAGCCGATAAATCCTGAATCAACTTTGCGTAGAAAGCAATGCTCTTTGCATCTTTCTCTAAGCAAGACTTTAAAAAATCGCGAAGATTTTTAAAGAAAAGATTCATGGGCAAAATGGGCAAATTGGTATTAATTGTTTTTGGATCATAACTATTCTCATCCATAACAACGTTCATCTTTACGCGATGGCGGTGGTAATCAATACTAATGTCTGAAGCATTGTAGTGCTTTTTGATGATGGCCTCATGAAATAACTCAATCTTTTTGGTCATTTTTCCCTTGGCACTGCTTCGGGAGATAAGTCCTTCCATTTCCATCAAAATTCTAGATTTTACATTTAAATTTTCCATAACTATACTATTTTGATGTTGTACAAAGGTATGTATTTCGTCGATAAGCCTTTTAAAATCAATGGTTTAATTAACAATCGGGAAAGGGATTTGTTGTGAAAATATTATCTCTTGTGGTGAACTAAGAGGAAATTGATGTGGTCAAATCATGATTTTTAACATAAAAATTCCTAAAAATGACTTTTTTTTTACTGATATTTTCTGACAAATGTTTGTAATTGGGAGGTGGAATTCCTCTTTTTTTAGCTTCCGACGTATAGTATTCTGATTTGGTAGGATGGTAAGGATATACCCCATTGAAAACTTCATTCCAATACCCATTTTCAATAATGGTTTTGATCATGTGAATGCAGTCCTTTCTATGGATGAGGTTGACCAATTCTTCTCCATTGGTCAGTTCTTTTCCCGAAAGGCGAAATATAGGATGTCTATCTTCGCTAATTAAACCACCAAATCTCACAATGGATGTAGAAAAGTTGGTTTCTTTTAAAAAGAGTTCTTCGGTTTCCAACAATTGTTTTCCCGAATTCGTAGAAGGGGCAGGTGGGGTATCTTCTGTTATTTCACCCTCTAAATTTCCATAAACCGAGGTGCTACTTACAAATAGAACATGTAAAACTTTCGACTTTTTGATATAATCTAAAAGTAGTTTCATCTTTTTAGGATAACTGCTTGTTGGGTTACTTCTAAGGCCAGGGGGCACATTTATTATGATGACCTCTAGTTCATCAAGAAATTCTTCGATGTTACCTTCAATTCTATTTTCTTCCAAAAGAATTAGGTAGGGTGAAGCTCCTTTTTTGCTAAGTAAATCAAATTTTTCCTTTGTAGTTGTGCTGCCCTTAACGGTATAACCTTCCTGTGCAAAAGTTTCGGCAAGCGGAGTACCTAGCCAACCACTACCTAAAACTCCTATTGACTTATTCAATGGTCAGCCTTTTAATTAGAAGAACCGCATCATTTAGTACAAAAGGCATAGCAATGCTATTATTTGGGCGTTCAGGCACGTTCAATAACGGATTTGAAATCAAATCGTTGGAGGATTCGTAGAAAGTAAATTCCAGTGATTTGTTTTTTGGTACGGTCATCTCAATTTCAGTATACGCGTTATCACTTACAAAGTGAGTAACCAATTTTCCATTTCTTCGATTCTCAAGATAATAGTCGGAAAGTTTCACTCCATTTACACTGCATTTTTCCACAACGATGTCGTTGGTGAATACTTCCAGTCGATTAATGGCACGTCTGGGGGTAACGCAAAGGGTCAATTGTCTTGAATTCGACAATACGGTATCCCTAGTGACGGTAATATCAGGCAGTGGAATCGGCTGAATTTCGGCTGTTGCAATTTGTTTAAACTGGGAATGGTACTTGCTATCTATTGTTTCTAGTGGAGTATCCGTACCTTCTTTTTCTTCATTAGACGGCATAGCTCTGGCATTCCAATCAATCATCACCTCATCATAAGAAGCCCATTGCGCATTTTGGGAATCGGAATCATAAACATACAACAAGCTACTGGGTTTTGGGGATTCTTCGTCATACCCAAAATTTAGATGTGCTTTAATACTATAAATGGCACACAAAAACCAAACCAATACTCCTAAGGTTCTGTATTTGTTGAACGCTCCGAATAAGGGCAATAGTAAAAAAAACAAAAGTGAGGTAAGCAAGGTAGAGGCAATCAACATTTTAAGGCCGAGGCCGACCGGAAACATTTGTATAAAAGGGGTGCACATAAAAACAGCAGGTAATCCAAGGAACAAAAGTAGCAATGGATTCGGTTTTTCTTGATTGATATACACCAATAAAGAAGCGAGAATACCGAAAACCGGTATTATAAAAAAACTGGCACCTTTGAGATAAACAGCTGCAGTTCCGCAAATAATCATCCAAACTACAATAGGGCCGACAAGTAGACTTGCCATTCGTATTCCTTTGAATTTATGGTAAACAAATAAGCAGATACCCAATGCAAAAAAGCTCATCGCTGCGATGTAGAGGTGTCCATTGTAAGTAAATACCTGTAAAATATCATTGTACCAAGGGTACCACCACTCTAAAGCGGGCCAACTTAAATAACCTGCTACCCCATTAATGATAAGAATTATGGCAACGGGAATAAACCCTAACAGTGTGCTTTTGGTATCCATTTCGTTTTTTCTAAAACCATGGACAATCAACAATAAGAATAGCAAACAAGCGATTCCAAACATTAGCCAAATCCATTCGAAGGGATAGGAGACCAATTGAAAAAAGGGCATGTTGAAATATACGGTATCACTCAAGCTTCTGAGATTACTCAAATCAATAGTGCTAAAGTGGTCTAGAAGGGGAATCAAATAATGCGCCTGATGGGCCAGGGAGCTTTTATCCATTCTTTCATAGGAGTCAAGAACGGTATGATAATCGTAATGGTCATCAATGAAGGCAAGATTGAATCCATCGATGTCCCTATCCTCTCTAAACACGGTGAGATCAGTATCGTTCGGAAGCATTTTATAAATGGAGTAGGCTAAGGAGTTTGCCACCGGAAACTTTGGGTTAGCTTTTGTAAACTCTCTGATTAACCTGCTGTTGCCACGATTGGTCTCAACAAGCATATAACTTGGCCCACCGCTTCCGCGAGCTTCAAAGTTCAATACCAAACCTACATCTTTGGCCCAAGGGTGTTCATTTACAAATAATTCTGCCCCATTAAGACCCAATTCCTCTGCATCACTGATTAAAATGATGATGTCATTTTTTGGGGCTTCTCCTTTGGCTAAAAGTGCACGAACGGCTTCCAATATGGTAGCGACGCCACTTGCGTCGTCACTTGCCCCATAAGAGGAGTGTGGACTGCTGTCATAATGCGATAACAATAGCAGTGCCTTTCTACCTTCAGCTCCTTTAATTCGCGCTAAAACGTTTTTGGCCTTACATAGATTGCCCCAATCACT
>CAYNUM010000153.1:0-6057 GCA_964400025.1 uncultured Croceivirga sp. | reverse complement strand
ACCTTAACGTTAACCCAGGAGAGGTTCATGCCATAATGGGTCCGAATGGTTCAGGTAAAAGTACCCTCGCATCTGTTGTTGCTGGAAAAGAGGATTTTGAAGTGAAAAAAGGTTCCATAGAATTGGAAGGTGAGGATTTGGAAGACTTAGCCCCAGAGGAACGTGCTCACAAGGGCATTTTTCTTTCATTTCAATACCCAGTTGAAATTCCCGGGGTGACCGTTACCAATTTTATGAAAACGGCTATCAATGAGAGTAGAAAGGCCAGGGGATTGGAAGATATGCCTGCCAATCAGATGTTGAAGTTGATTCGTGAAAAATCCGAGATGTTGGAAATCGACCGTAAGTTCTTATCGCGATCGTTGAACGAAGGTTTTTCCGGAGGAGAAAAAAAGCGGAACGAAATCTTTCAAATGGCGATGATGGAACCAAAATTGGCCATTTTAGATGAAACTGATTCTGGTTTGGACATTGATGCCTTGCGAATAGTGGCCAACGGGGTGAATAAACTTCGAAATAAAGACAATGCAATTGTGGTAATCACCCACTATCAACGTTTGCTGGAATATATCGTTCCTGATTATGTTCATGTTCTGCACGATGGTAAAATCGTTAAATCTGGAGGCAAAGAATTGGCCTTGGAATTAGAAGAGAAAGGTTACGATTGGATCAAACAAGAGGCAGTAGTCTAACGGGTAAGGCAGCAGTATGGATTTAAAAGATAAATTGGTCTCATCGTTCATGGCCTTTGAAGGAAAAGTTGATGTCAACAATCCGGTTCATGATATCCGTTCTTCGGCGATGAAGAATTTTGAGGAGAAGGGTTTCCCATCCAAAAAACAGGAAGCGTGGAAATATACTTCTTTGAATGCCTTACAGAAGGTTGATTTCAGTGTTTTCCCTAAAGGCGGCCAACCGCTTGAATATAAAGATGTGAAGGAATATTTCATTCATGAGATTGATACCTTCAAAATCGTTTTTGTTGACGGGGTATACAGCAGTTATCTTTCTGAAACTACGCATGATGGTGTTGATGTTTGCTTGATGAGTTCTGCCTTGACGAAGCCAGAATACAAACAGGTTATCGAGCTTTATTTCAATAAAGCAGCTTCAAAAGATGAGTCGCTCACTACCTTGAATACGGCCTTTAGTAAAGAAGGCGCTTATATCTACATTCCTAAGAACAAAGCACCTCGCAAACCGATTCAAATCATGCACTTTGCAACAGGTAACGAGGCGGCATTAATGTTGCAACCCAGAAACCTGATTGTTGTTGAAGAAAATGCTGAAGTGCAAATCATTGAGCGCCATCAGAGTTTGACCGAAAACAAAGTTCTGACCAATTCGGTAACCGAGATTTTTGCGGCGAGAAGTGCACGCGTTGATTATTACAAGGTACAGAACGATAGAGAATCAGCCTCTTTAATCGACAACACCTATATCGACCAGAAAGACACCAGTAATGTAAGCGTTCATACCTTTTCTTTCGGAGGCAAATTGACACGTAATAATCTGAACTATTATCAAGATGGGCAACACATTGACTCCACCTTAAAAGGCGTTACGATTTTGGGGGAGAAACAACATGTTGACCACCATACCCTGGTGCACCATGCCCAACCTAATTGTGAAAGTCACCAAGATTATAAAGGTATTTTCGGTGAGAAATCTACGGGGGTTTTCAATGGAAAGATTATTGTTGATAAGATTGCACAGAAAACGAATGCCTTTCAGCAAAACAATAACATTTTGATAAGCGACCAAGCAACAGTCAATACTAAACCCCAGCTTGAAATCTTCGCTGATGACGTAAGGTGTAGCCATGGTTGTACCATTGGACAATTGGATGAAGACGCATTGTTCTATTTGCAATCAAGGGGAATACCGAAGAAAGAAGCTACTGCTCTTTTGATGTATGCTTTTGCCAATAATGTATTGGAAAGTGTTCGAATCCCTGAATTAAAAGTCAGAATCAATACCCTAATAGCCGAAAAGCTTGGGGTACGAGTTGGCTTTGAGTTATAGGCCTAACAGCGGTGGTTAACATTGAATTTTGATAATACCTTCCTAATTGGCAGTTTATTAGGGTTTTTGAGTTGGATTATTTTTTTGATTTATAATACTAATTCAAAAAACGCACTTCAATGAAGACAAAATTACTTTTACCCGTATTGTTATTTGTGTTGACCTTCATCAATGCCCAAGAAAAGAACTGGAATTTTGAGTCTAACTATACGATTGTGCCTGGGGATGGTCTTTTTGGTGAGGATAATTTTGTAGATGTAGGCGTAAAATACAGATTTGCCAAAATTGGCATATTTCATTTAGGATTTGGGATTAATGGTGGATTTTCACGAGTGAATGTAGAAAACACCGGTTTTGAAAGCCGTACTGATGACACCTATTTAATTCAACCACGATTATTTACCGAGTTTCAAATCCCTGGATTTAGCAAATTGAGGCCCTCACTAGGTTTGGGCTATAGCTTTGTAAATACCATTACAGATGTGACATTTTCAAACGGAAGTGAAGATTCTAATGGCGTTTGGAATCAAGGGTTCAATTTCAACCTTGGCGTATCTTATGATATTAGTAAGCGGTTTTTTGTACAAGCTCAATATGATTTTGTCGATTTAACACCAGAAGATGATACTCCAGACACCATACAGTTTATTGGACCATCATTTAATGGAAATATCAATAATATTCGTTTGGGCATAGGTTTTCGTTTTTAATTTTGCATGCAAATACTTCAATTGGACATAGAAAAAATAAGAAAAGACTTTCCCATCCTCAATCGAGAGGTCAATGGTAAACCACTGGTCTATTTTGATAACGCAGCCACGTCTCAGACACCGCAACAAGTAATCGACACAATTGCGCACTACTACCAAAATTATAATGCCAATATTCACAGAGGGGTACATTCGCTTTCACAAGAAGCTACCGATGCCTATGAGCAGGCGCGTCTTAAGATTCAGAAGCATTTCAACATTGGCGCATCCCAAGAGGTAATTTTTACTTCAGGTACTACCCATGCCATTAATTTGGTAGCGAACGGATTCTCAGCTTTTCTAAAAAAAGGCGATGAAATTTTGGTTTCCGCAATGGAGCATCACTCCAATATCGTTCCATGGCAGATGCTCTGCGAACGAACCGGAGCTGAGTTAAAAGTGATTCCCATGGACCAGAATGGGGAGCTCATCCTTGAAGAATATCATACCCTTCTTTCAAAAAACACCAAATTGGTGTTTTGCAATCATGTGTCCAATGCATTAGGTACCATAAACCCCATAAAACATATTATAACAAAAGCCCATGAGGTAGGTGCAGCAATTTTGGTAGATGGTGCCCAAGCAGCGCCACATATCAAGGCTGATGTTCAAGAATTGGATGTCGATTTTTACACAGTTTCGGGCCATAAAATGTGTGGCCCAACGGGGGTTGGCATCCTTTATGGAAAAGCAGAATGGCTCAATAAATTGCCTCCTTATCAAGGTGGGGGTGAGATGATTGCCGAAGTTTCTTTTGAAAAGACCACCTATGCCGATTTGCCCCATAAGTTTGAAGCTGGTACACCCAATATCGCTGGCGGCATTGCTTTTGGTGAGGCATTGGATTATATGAACGACATTGGTTTTGACACCATAGCACAATACGAGGACGAACTCCTTCAATATGCGACCCAAGAATTAAAAAAGATTGAAGGATTAAAAATCTATGGAGAGGCTTCCGAAAAGGCGGCAGTGGTATCTTTCAATATAAAAGGTGTTCACCCATACGACATCGGAACAATTTTGGACAAATTGGGCATTGCAGTCCGTACCGGTCACCACTGTGCACAACCCATTATGGACTTTTTTCAGATTCCCGGAACCGTTAGGGCAAGTTTTAGTTTCTACAACACTAAGGAAGAAATCGATGTTTTGGTGGCAGGCGTAAAACGCGCCAGTGCTATGTTACTATAGGTTCACAATCAAGTTTTTACAATAGCATTGAAAAGAACACGTTTCTTATAGTGCAATGAACCAGAAAACTTTACCCTTACTACTCTTATTCTGTATATCGGCCATAACTGCCCAAGTATATAATGAGGCAGAACGTATTGAGTACTCGCAGTATATGTACAATTCCTTTACTGTCAACCCTGCGATGACCGGTATTGAAGGCACCCCCAACTTTACGATTAATTATCGAACTGAACTCTTACGTGATTTCAATCATTACACAAGAGAATCTGCCTTGGTCAGTTTTCCGGCAAAGAAGGGGAACATCGCCTATGGCTTTTCTATCATCAATGATGAATTTGATAATATTCAATACACCTACTTTGACCTAGCTAGTGCTTATGTTTTAAAATTGGGGAACAACGCCGACTTCTCATTCGGATTAAAACTGCGAGGTAATTTATTGGATCATCGTTTTCCGGAGACTTCCTTTCAGCCTCTACAGAATTTTTATGACGGTCTTATAAATCGCTTTGTCTTTAACATCGGTGCTGGTGCCGTGTATAGCAATGATTGGTTTTTTGCAGGAGTTTCCATTCCCAGCTTCCTAAGTACACTGCACTATGATATAGCTGAACTCGAGGTTGATACACGAAATTTACCCGTAGTTTTTCATTCAGGATATGTATTTCTTTTGAATAAGGATTTCTCTTTTATGCCCATGATATATACCCGAATCCAGAACAAGGAAAACACGGATATTGATGTTTCGGCAAACCTTTTATTTAGGGATAAATTCGGCATCAATGCCGTATATCGATTTGATGACCACTACGGTGTTTTTGCCAATTTTCAAGTTTTTGATGCGCTTTTGGCCAGCTTTGGTTATGGAAATCAAACGAGTTTAAGAACTGAAGGAACGGCGACCAATGATGGTATTTTTCAAATAACCCTGCGCTACGAAAACGTACTAAAAAGAGGAAATAAACTTTTTACGCGGTTTTAAGTTGCTTCAACGGCCACTGTAAAGCGCTTCTGTTGTCAAATTATGTAAGGTTTTCACAAAGCTTTTGACTTCCTTTTTGTTGAATCGTATTTTTGCAAAAAGTTTGATGATGAGTATTCAAGAGATTCAAGAGGAAATCGTGGACGAATTCAGTCTTTTTGAAGACTGGATGGAGAAGTACGAGCATATGATAGGTCTGGGCAAATCACTTCCTTTGATTAAAGAAGAATACAAAACAGACGACAACATTATCAAAGGATGCCAAAGTAAAGTTTGGGTACACGCAGAACTGGATGAAGACAAATTGGTGTTTACGGCTGATAGCGATGCAATAATCACCAAAGGAATAATTGCGATATTGATACGGGCTTATAGCAATCAAAGACCCAAAGCAATAATTGAAGCAGACACCAACTTCATAGATGAAATTGGTCTTAAGGAACATTTGTCGCCCACAAGAGCCAATGGTCTGGTAAGTATGGTCAAGCAGTTAAAGCTCTACGCCATTGCGTATCAAACCCAATTAAACTAGAAATATGAGTGAAGAGACTACAATAGATACAGCGGAACTCGGTGAAAAAATAGTCAAAGTCTTAAAGACCATTTACGATCCCGAAATTCCTGTGGATATTTATGAATTGGGTTTGATTTATGATGTGTTGGTGAATGAAGACTACGAAGTAAAAATCTTGATGACTCTTACATCACCAAACTGTCCGGTCGCTGAAACCTTACCTGTAGAGGTCGAAGAAAAAGTGAAGTCCATAAATGAGATAAAAGACGCAGAAGTCGAAATTACTTTTGACCCAACATGGACACAAGACTTAATGAGTGAAGAGGCGAAATTGGAATTGGGACTCCTTTAGCATATGGCAGAAGAAATAATAAATAGGGTTGCGAACAGCAAATTGGTCACCTTCGATCTTGAGGAACTCTATCCAGAGGGTAGGCGAGTAGTCTTTGACATTAAAGACTGGCTTTACGAAGGTCTTATTCTAAGGGAAAAAGATTTTAGGGAGCGAGCGGCGCAATATGATTGGATGCAATATCAAGACTGTTTTGTTGCGTTGACCTGTTCCACCGATGCTATTATTCCAGGTTGGG
>CAYNUM010000152.1:0-6089 GCA_964400025.1 uncultured Croceivirga sp. | reverse complement strand
GACAAAGTAGAAATTGTGCGGGTTGAACATCCATCAAAATCGTATCATGCCTTGGATGATATGGTCGCACATGTCAAGAATATTCTGCGTGAATTAAAATTACCGTATCGCATTCTTAGGTTATGTGGTGGCGATTTGGGCTTTACCTCTGCCCTAACCTATGACTTTGAGGTCTTTTCAACAGCACAAGACCGCTGGCTTGAAATAAGCTCTGTTTCAAACTTTGAGACCTACCAGGCCAATCGTCTAAAATTGCGCTTTAAAGATGCGGATGGCAAACGACACCTCGCACATACCTTAAACGGCAGTTCATTGGCTTTACCACGGGTTCTTGCAGGTATTTTGGAAAACTATCAAACCGAAACAGGTATTCAAATACCTGAAGTTTTAGTACCCTATTGTGGGTTTGAGACGATTGAATAGGATTTTATTGAGGGTTTTCTATAAGACTTTATCTGCAGTAAGGTTTTTTAGGGCCATTACTCTAACTTTTAAAAGTACTTAACACAAAACCTAAAAAAGCAGCGTTATCTTTATATAAAAGCTCGTTCTTGAAAAATACCCTGCTTTTCGTTCTGTTTTTCCTATTGCTGAGTTGGACTTTTGGCCAAGAAGACTTTTTGGCCAAGCAATATTTTAATGATGGGGAGTTTGAGAAGGCAGTTGTCTTCTATGAAAAACTGGTAAAGGAAAATCCACGAAGAACGGATTATTCAGAAGGATTGGTAGCTTGCTATCAGCAATTGGAGCGTTACGACGATGCTGAGTCGTTTCTTTTGGAGCGAATACAAGACCCCCGCATATTTCCCACGTTTTTTATTGAGCTGGGCTACAATTTTACCCTTAAACAAGAACCTGAAAAAGCCACCGAATACTATCAACGTGCGATACAACGTATTGAAGAAAATCCGAATTATGGATATGCCGTCGGCTATCGTTTTCAGAAATATGCGCTTTTGGACGAGGCCATTTCGGCCTACACCAAAGCAATGACATTGAAGCCAGAGTTGAATTATAATTTTCAATTGGCAAGGATTTACGGCGAACAGGGTGCTATCGAAAAGATGTATCAGTCGTACCTTAACTTGATTTACGAAGGAAAGACTTCAAGGTCAAACGTATTGCGAAATATTGACGACTTCATCAATGATGACCCCAATAATGAAAACAATATTAAACTGAAAAAGGCATTGCTTCTAAATGCCCAAAAAAATCCTGATGTACTTTGGAACGAATTATTAAGCTGGCTCTTCATTCAGCAAAACCAATTTAAAAGTGCTTTTGCCCAAGAGCGGGCCATCTACAAACGAGGTGGGGCTTCTTCTTTTGACCGTATGGGCAATCTTGGGGAAATCGCCCTGGAAAATTCAGATAAAGAGACCGCAATCTCTGCCTTCGAATTTATTGTTGAAAACGCCTCACAGCCCAGCACAAAATTAAGAGGTGAACTCAACCTGATCGATATCGAATTGATGGAAGCTGAAGGCAAAAAATTGGATGCCATTGAAAAAAAGTTCAAGGCCCTTCTTGAGTTTTACGGATATGACGGTAAGACACTTCAGTTGCAAATCGCCTATGCCAATTTCCTAACATTTAAAAGAGAGCGCCCAGAACCGGCGATTAAAATGTTGAAACGTTCTTTGGAAGAACCACTTGGTAGATTCGGCAAGGCATATATCAAAATTGCTTTGGGCGATATTTTGGTTTATGAACGCCGGTTCAATGAAGCATTGATTTATTTTACTCAAGTTCAGAAGAGCCTTAAAAATGATGTATTGGGGCAAGATGCCCGATTTAAAGTGGCACAGACCAGTTTTTATAAAGGTGATTTTGATTGGGCCTTGACCCAATTGAAAGTACTGCGGGGCTCTACATCACAATTAATTGCCAATGACGCCATGCAATTGAGCCTACTCATTTCTGATAATAGTTTTGAAGATTCTACGCAGACCGCTCTAAAGAAATATGCGCGGGCAGATTTGCTCGCCTTTCAAAATCGAGATAATGAAGCCATTTCGATTTTAAACGATATTCTGGAGAAACACAAAGGTGAAAAAATAGAAGACGAAACCTTACTACGTCAAGCGCAGCTTTTTGAATCCAAAAAAGAGTTTTCCAAAGCGCGGTTGAACTATCAAAAAATCGTCGAATTCTATGGTGATGATATTTTGGCAGACGATGCCCATTTCGCTTTGGGAAAACTCTATGAGAATCAACTGCCAGACTCAGAAAAGGCAAAATACCATTACGAAAAGATTATCTATAATTATCAAGATAGCTACTATTTTCCACAGGCGCGAAAAAGTTTTCGTAAGCTCAGAGGTGATATTATAAATTAATTAGTATTATTGATTGAGCAACAGCTCAATATCCCCAAAACCATTCTTTACGTACTTTCTCCCCCTTTGGTTTTTAGTCTAAACTGTATTCGCATGCTCATATACAACGTTACGATTAACATCGATGACTCCGTTCATGATAAATGGCTCGACTGGATGCAACACAAACATATTCCCGATATGTTGGCCACAGAAAAATTTTTGGGAGCCAAAATTTGTAAGGTCTTGGTTGAAGAAGAAATGGGAGGCACCACATATTCCATACAATATGAAGTAAAAAATAGGGCGACATTGGAGCGTTATTATCAAGAGGATGCTGAAAAGATGAGAGGAGAAGGAAACCTATTGTTCCCCAACAAATTTGTGGCGTTTAGGACGGAGTTGGAAATTATTAATGAGCAAAGGCATTGAAGCATACCCAAAACCTTTTTTCATACGGCTCACTGCAACAGGAAGAAGTTCAGAAGACCATTCTGGGTAGAACACTAAAAGGAAAATCCGCCCTATTAAAGGGGTATCGTATTTCAGAGAAAAAAATATACGGCAAATACCCACTTATTGAGCGCTCACCCCAACCAACAGATAGTGTAGAAGGAACGGTATTTAAAGTTTCGAATTTTGAACTCTACGAAATCGACCATTATGAATCTGAAGCCTATCAGCGCGTTCGGGTCAAATTAGGTTCAGGAATTAATGCGTGGGTCTATGTGGAAAATTTAGGTTGATTACATTACCTTTCCCGAAAAATGCCCTTATGGCAAAGAAAGGGAGTAAAAAATACCCGAAACCAAGGCAGGAAGAACCCTCCGTGGTCAAAGCAAAAAAACACCTTGGTCAACATTTTCTCAAAGACGAAAATATAGCGAAGAAAATTTCGAAAACCCTTCATTTACAAGGTTATGAACGAGTACTTGAAATCGGACCTGGCACCGGGGTACTGACCAAACACCTCCTTCTGCGAGGTATTGATTTGGTCGCCATGGATTTGGATGAGGAATCCATCGTCTATTTGAACCATAGCTTCCCATTTGAGCATCCAAAAGTTTTTGAAAAAAATGGAAAATTGAAGGTGTTGGAAGCCGATTTTCTAAAATTTGATCTACACGAATTATTCGGTCATGAACCTTTCGCCATTACAGGAAACTTCCCCTATAACATTTCAAGCCAAATCGTTTTTAAAATGTTGGAATACCGCCATCAAATTCCTGAGTTTTCAGGTATGTTTCAGAAAGAGGTTGCCCAGCGAATTTGTGAAAAAGAAGGAAGTAAATCTTACGGCATTCTTTCGGTTTTAGTACAGGCGTTTTATAAAGCAGAGTATTTATTTACCGTTCATCCACAAGTATTTGACCCTCCACCTAAAGTACAATCAGGAGTTCTGCGGTTGATAAGACATACCGAATATACCCTTGCATGTGACGAAGCTTTACTCTTTAAAGTCGTAAAAGCCGCATTTAACCAACGTAGAAAGACGTTGCGAAATAGCTTAAAGGTCTTCGGTTTATCTGAAAATCTTCGTGAAGATACTATCTTTGACCGTAGACCAGAACAGCTGAGTGTTTCCGATTTTGTGGCGCTAACCGGAATGATTGCCGATGACACCGTTTAAACTTACAGACGAATTAATTGAGCAAATAACTGACCTCATTGAAGGCCAAAAGGATAGTGACCTTCGCCTTTTGATGAAGGAACTTCACTATGCTGATGTAGCTGAAATCGCCAATGAACTTGAGGAAGACCAGGCCACCTATCTCATTAAATTACTGGATAGTGAAAAGACATCTGATGCCCTAACCGAATTGGATGAGGATGTAAGGGAAGCGGTTTTGAGCAATTTATCCCCAAAGGAAATCGCTGAAGAAATTGAGGAGCTTGATACCGATGATGCAGCCGACATTGTTGGGGAACTTCCTAAAGAACTGGTACAAGAGGTCATCTCTGAAATCGAAGACCGTGAACATGCTAAAGACATTGTTGACCTTTTGCGCTACGATGAAGATACCGCTGGTGGTCTTATGGCCAAAGAATTGGTCAAGGTCAACGAAAATTGGACCGTTTCACGATGTGTTGTTGAAATGCGGGCCCAGGCTGAGAATGTTACCCGAGTACATTCCATTTATGTCATCGACAATGAAGAAAAATTAAAAGGTCGACTTTCCTTAAAAGACCTTTTGACCGTTTCCACGGAAACCCATATACGCGAAGTATATATCCCAAAAGTAGATTATGTGCATGTTGGCGAAAAGCCAGAGGAGGTAGCTAAAATAATGTCGAAATACGATCTTGAGGCAATTCCGGTGATTGATGAAATCGGCAGATTGGTCGGCCGAATAACCATTGATGATATTGTAGATGTCATTCGCGATGAAGCCGAACGAGACTATCAGTTGGCCGCGGGTATTTCACAAGATGTCGAGGCAGATGACAGCATATGGGAGTTGACACGTGCCAGACTACCTTGGTTGATTTTGGGGCTAATTGGTGGTTTGGGTGCGGCTGTTATCATGGGCAATTTTGAGAGCATAATTGAAAATGCCCCTGAAATTCTATTCTTTACCCCTCTCATTGCTGCGATGGCCGGTAACGTAGGGGTTCAATCCAGCGCCATCATCGTTCAAGGTTTGGCCAATGATGACCTAAAAGGCAGTATCGGTAACCGCCTTTGGAAGGAAATGCTATTGGCCTTGTTGAACGGATTGATTTTGTCTGCGCTTTTGTTATTGTTCACTTGGATTTGGAAGGGAGATTTTGATATTGCCCTAGCTATTTCAGTGTCCCTTGTTGCAGTCATCGTGGTTGCAGGTTTGATAGGTACCTTTATTCCGCTATTTCTGGACAAAAGAAATATAGACCCAGCTATTGCTACGGGCCCTTTCATTACCACCAGTAATGATATTTTCGGAATACTTATTTATTTCTGGATTGCTAAGGTTATCTTAGGTATATAATTCTCTATGCTATTTTTTAAGAGAAGCTTAACCCATCTTTAATCAATCTCCTATGTATCTTAGGAAAAGACAACAAAGAACTTATGAGGTTACTTTTTGCTTTTCTGTTCTGTATCCTATCAACAACGGGTTACTCTCAAAAAAAGTTCAATCTTGATTTTGAAGATGGTCCAATATCAGATTTACCCAAAGACTGGTTTAAATGGGGTGATTACCCAATAAGTCCAGATACCTTGGTCTTCCACTCAGGTGAAAAATCTGCCAAAATCGAGGGAAATTCAAAAAGTTCATTTGGATGTATCGCCCTTAGAATACCTTCCAAATATGTTGGAAGGAGTATAAGCCTAGAAGGGTATATAAAATTCGAAAATATCACAGATGGACATGCAGGACTTCTACTTCGTTTGGATGGCGACTCGCGTATTCTGGAATTTGACAATATGAAATCAGAGCAGTTATCTGGCACCCAAGACTGGCAAAGGTATAAAGTCACGCTACCCTATAATACTGAAACAGAAACCATAGTTGTAGGTGGTATTTTGGCAGGTAGGGGTACTGCGTGGTTCGATGGGTTTAAGGTGACCATTGATGGTAAAAATATTCAGACCCTTCGCGAAGTTGAGCGAGAAAAAGTTAGAGCAGAATTGGATAAGGAATTTGATGAAGGGTCAAAAATTACCTTTCCAAAAATTACTGACGAAAAATTGATTGTATTGGTTCTACTCGCGAGAATATGGTAATACTAAAGAAAGACCCATATTCGACTGAGTAGAACCAAGTCATTCAATTTTTCGTCAGTAAT
>CAYNUM010000151.1:0-6090 GCA_964400025.1 uncultured Croceivirga sp. | reverse complement strand
ATACGGGTATAGGCTATCATCTGGTAGGTTTACCCGACAATGCCATCAAAGAGAGTAACTATAGAATTGCCGCGGCCTTACAGAACAATGGCTATAAAATCCCCGGTAAAAAAATCACCATTAATATGGCTCCTGCCGACCTTCGAAAGGAAGGTTCTGCCTATGATTTAACTCTAGCACTTGGCATTCTTTCTGCCTCAGGTCAAATACAATCCCCCGATATTGATAAATACCTGATTATGGGCGAACTCTCTTTGGATGGTTCGGTTCAGCCGATAAAAGGTGCTTTACCAATTGCAATAATAGCACAGGAAGAAGGATTCAAAGGATTTATTCTACCAAAAGATAACGCCAAGGAGGCTGCCATTGTGGGTAAACTGGAAGTATTTGGTGTTGAGAATATCAAAGAGGTTATTGACTTCTTTGATACCGATACTGCATTGGAACAGACGATTATTGATACTAGGGAAGAATTTTACAAAAAACTGGATTTTCCCGAATTTGATTTCTCCGATGTTAGGGGTCAAGAGAGCATTAAGCGCTGTATGGAAATAGCAGCTGCTGGCGGGCACAATATTATTTTGATTGGCCCTCCTGGAGCTGGTAAGACGATGTTGGCCAAGCGTTTGCCTTCAATTTTACCTCCTATGACCTTACACGAGGCTCTGGAGACAACCAAGATACATAGTGTTGTAGGTAAGATTAAGGATATGGGATTAATGAGCCAGCGCCCATTTCGCTCGCCGCACCACACGATTTCTGATGTAGCCCTGGTGGGCGGAGGTACCTATCCTCAACCCGGGGAGATTTCCATGGCGCACAATGGGGTATTGTTTTTAGATGAATTGCCCGAATTTAAGCGAACGGTATTGGAGGTTATGCGACAACCGCTTGAAGATCGAGAGGTGACCATTTCTAGGGCAAAGTTTACGGTAACCTACCCCAGTAGTTTTATGTTAGTGGCCAGTATGAACCCCAGTCCTGGGGGATATTTTAATGACCCCAACGCACCGGTTACTTCCTCTCCTGCAGAAATGCAACGGTATTTGGGTAAGATATCAGGTCCGTTATTGGATAGAATAGATATTCATATCGAAGTGACGCCAGTACCTTTTGAAAAGTTATCAGAGGACAGAAAAGGGGAGAGTAGCGTGGAGATACGAAAACGGGTAACGGGAGCCCGTGAAATACAGACCCAACGCTTTGATGGGCTGGAACGCGTGCATTACAATGCCCAAATGAACACCAAACAGATTAGGGAGTACTGTAAGTTGGACAAGAACTCTTTGGAGCTTTTGAAGAATGCCATGGAACGTTTAAACCTTTCCGCACGGGCCTACGACAGAATTCTAAAGGTAGCAAGAACGATAGCAGATTTAGAGAAGGCCGAAGCCATTACAGGCACCCATATTTCAGAAGCGATTCAATACCGTAGTTTGGATCGAGAAGGGTGGTTAGGGTAATTTTAAGTATTTTACCTAAAATCGACGTCAAGTGCTCAATTTTTTTCGAAACTTTAGAAAGTCACTAGTATATAAGGGCAAATTCTCAAGATACCTGACCTATGCCCTGGGTGAAATAATTTTGGTGATGATCGGTATTCTTTTGGCCCTGCAGGTCAATAATTGGAACGAAGAAAGAAAGAGCGATGAAATGATGAGCCGAAAGGTTCAGCTCTTCATGAAAGACTTAGAACACAATATCAATGAAGCCAACGCCATTATTGATTTTGCCGATGAATATGATTCCATTTTTGACCTTGTCATTTCTGATAAAGAAATTGATGATCCGATAACGAACTACAATACACTACTTGGCACACAAACCGCTAACTTTTTTAAAGACAACCTTGAATCAATTTTAGAAAACGAGGAAAGGTTGCCAGAACAATATCTTCCGTTAATACCTGATTTAAAAAGACTGGATCGATTATTTCAATCGCAACAAAAGTGGGAAGATATTTCGCTGCAAGACCGTGAGGACATTACTAAAAATGTGATTTATACTGATGATTACGACTTCACTTCCTTGAATCAAGATGAGGCGAAAATCGAATTTGAAAAGCTGATTTCAAGTAATCAATTTCGAAATCGTGTACTACTTTCCTATGGAAACACTTTCTTGGTTGAAAACGCTTGGGATGTAACCCTGATAAGGGCAGCTACCGCCAATTTACTATTGAGATTAAAGTTTCTTAGCGAAGAAAGTGATCAATTAGATGTTGAAGATTTCTTTGTGTCAAGAGGCTTGGTGCCTTTTAAATCAATTGGGTGTGAAACGGGCACAATTCCTTCTAGGTATTCTGGTGATTTTGGCTCTTACAGAATGGCTTTTCCATTCTACAATGCTACAAACGAAACAAGACAAATTGAATTTCTTGATGAGGATTTGAATGGCTATAAAGTAGTCACCTTGGCACCGAAAGCCTTTCATTTTAATGAATATGAGCTGTATGATGAAGACCGATTGATTGTGAGCGACGGTGAAAAATGTCTTGCGGGGTATAGTATAGGTCGAAATGGCTTTTTGGTCATTATGGAGTAGTATGCAGGGAGGCTTTTTTACAACGACAATTGACTTTTTACAGTTCCCTAAGGCTTAAAAGACTAATTTTAAGATATGGAAATGCTGCGAGATTACTTCAGAAGTTTTGGCGCTATTTCACCGACTGACCTTGATTTTTTGGTTAGTCGATGTGAGGAAAAGCACCTTAAAAAAGGGGATTCGCTTATTCGACCCCATGAACATGTAGATAGCATTTTTTTTCTTGCCAGCGGTTATTTGCATTACTATTCCCATAATGAATATGGTGAACGGATTACATTGAAAGTAATCAGTCCAAACCACTGTTGGACGATAATGGACAGTTTCTTCCATCAAAAAATCACTATGGATGAGTGTCAAGCCTTGACAGATGTTAACTATTTCGAATTGAAGCGGTCAGATTATATGGAGGTCAAAGCGAAGAACACTGATTTGGCCAATTTTATTCAAACAATTACTGAATATATTTTATCAGCAAAGGTGATGGAAGCGAACAAAAAGTCTAAGCTCTCCGTTGAAGAACGCTATTTGGATTTGCTGCATAACAATCCTGCGCTTATTCAAGAAGTGCCCGTAAATATTATAGCTTCCTACATTGGTACCTCAAGAGAAACCTTGCATCGTATTAGGCGAAAATTAACTGCAGCCTAAAATTCTTAAAATTTTGTTAGTGTGTCATTTGACACAGACTTTGACTCATGATGTTTTAACATTTATAATCATAAACGATTAATAAATCTTAAAACAGTAATATCATGAAAAATGTAGCAGAACTTTTTTTCCTATTAATTCCCGTTTTGATTTTCGGGCAACAGAACGAGGCCAAAACATTTACCAACTCAGTTGATTTGAAAAGCTCACCTGAAACCGTTTGGAATGCCATCACAGATTTTTCAAACTTTAATCTTTGGGATGATAATGTTATTGCCGTAAGATGCTCTGATGGTATAGAAAAAAACAACTCTTGCCAAGTAATTTTAAAATCAGGTAAGATATTTGACGTTAAAATCATTGAGGCAGAAGAAAATGTATCCTACACCATTCGATACCAACTTTCATCCGGTAATGTGTATATCAAAAGACATCTTGAAGTTGAGGGCACTCCTCGTCTTACCGAAACGGTTTGGTACAAGGGAGTCTCCAAAAGAACTTTTGAAAAATATAAAGGCCCTGATTACGGCGCATTACTTGAAGCAAGAATGCTCGATTTCAAAAAATATCTAGAAGAAGATTTAGCGGAAGGTCGCTAAATCAAATCACCTTTAGATTTGTTTTTAAACCTTGAATGATGCCTAGAATATTCTTGACGGTTTCGTCAAGGTAGTACTTCACCACAACATGTGGAATTCGAATGGTGGTGAACCCGTTTTTGAAAGAATGCATGGCTTCTTCAAGGTCATTTATGGCCTGCTCGTGGGTAATCAGATGGTAATCCGTTTCAATTTCAATATTCAGCTTTACTCTTGAAATGGCAATATCAATTGACTTGTTACCATCCCACCACTCAAGCATGGGGTTGGCACCAGCGTCTTTTAGCGCATAAAAAAGTTGAACAGCTTCTACTGGGGTATTGTTTTCTTTTATAATACCCATTACGAGCTTAAAGTGTCTTTCACATAGTACGACCCCCAAGGTTTCTTGGGACAATTTTCCGATCTCGGGGGTAGTACTTTTGTTACAATCGTTGCATTGCATGTAAGTAGTTCGGTTTGGTCAATAATAAGATTTGGGACTATAATAACTGTAGCATTTTTAGATTCGTATGCACTCTCGATGAGTAACATCCCTTTTTTAGATGAAATGCATTTTTTTAGACGAATGGTAACCGCATTGTTGAGAAAGTGTTATTTTTTGTGGTGAAAAATTGAGCTTTCTTGAGACGAATTGGACCAGGGGTTTTAATAGCAGCAGCATTTATTGGGCCAGGTACGGTAACCACTTGTACTTTGGCGGGTGTTTCGTTCGGTTATGCCTTATTATGGGCCATGTTTTTTTCCATAGTGGGTACCATTGCACTACAGGAAATGGCGGCAAGACTTGGTATTGTCACGAAACAAGGTCTGGCAGAAGTCATCATGACCGCGATACCAGTTCCTCGGGTTAGAACTCTGGTTATCGCACTTATCCTTTCAGCCATACTTATCGGAAATGCAGCCTATGAAGGGGGAAACATTGGAGGAGCGACTTTAGGAATGCAAGCATTATTTGGAGACGGTTTATCTGGATATTACCCTTTTCTTTCGGGAATTTTGGTTTTCATACTATTGTGGTTCGGCAATTATAAACTACTGGAGAAAATCTTTGTTTTTCTTATTTCTTTGATGAGTGTGGCTTTCTTGGTTACCGCTATTTTGACAAAACCGAATATTGTTGAACTGCTTCAGGGAATTTTTGTCCCATCCTTACCAGACAATAGTACACTAACCATAATTGCCTTGATAGGCACAACCATTGTACCCTACAACCTTTTTCTTCATGCCTCCTTGGTCAGTGAAAAATGGAAATCTACAGCGAATTTGAATGACATGCGCTGGGATACCATACTTTCAATAGCCCTTGGTGGATTGGTCTCAATGGCAATAATAGTTTCGTCCGCGGCCATTCCTTTGGATAATATAAAGGGCGCAATGGACTTAACTAAAGGTCTCGAGCCTCTTTTCGGTTCTATGGCGCGGTATTTTATGGGGATTGGGTTGTTCGCCGCTGGCATAACATCCTCAATTACCGCTCCTTTGGCAGCGGCCTATGTTGCAAAAAACTGTTTTGGGTGGCGGATTGATAATAAAGACAAGAAATTCCGCGCCGTTTGGTTGGCTATTTTAATCGTGGGGGTAACAACTTTGCAATTTGGGATTAAGCCTCTGGAAATTATAAAATTTGCCCAGGTGGCCAATGGAATACTGCTCCCGGTAATTGCTATATTATTAGTTTGGATGGCCAACAAAACAACAGTATTGGGGAAATTTAGGAATACGATAGTACAGAATATCTTTGGGTTGATTATCATTGGGGTTTGCCTAGTACTGGGGATAAAGAGCATTGGAAAGGCATTTGGTTGGTTTTAGCTATGGAGTATATTGATATAAATTGTGATGTTGGCGAGGGAGTTGGAAATGAAGCCCAACTTATGCCTTTGATAAGCTCCTGTAATATCGCTTGTGGTGGCCATGCCGGTGATTTCGAAATCATGCACGTGACCGCACAATTGGCGCGGCAACACAATGTCAAGATTGGTGCTCACCCCAGTTATCCTGACAAAAAGAATTTTGGGAGAAAAGTAATGCATATTGACCCGGAAGAATTGAAAGCCAGCATAAAAGAACAACTTACCAATTTTCTGGAGGTACTTCAGAAAGCACAGGCGAGATTGCACCACATAAAACCTCATGGAGCGCTCTACAACCAAATCGCAAAGGATGAAGTTTTGGCCAATGTATTTCTCGATGCGCTGGAGGAATTACCCAAGGTTCCGCTTTTTGTGCCATTCAACTCAAAAATCCAGGAGGAAGCAAAAAAAAGAAAGGTTCAAGTGCTGATTGAGGCCTT
>CAYNUM010000150.1:0-6100 GCA_964400025.1 uncultured Croceivirga sp. | reverse complement strand
CCTCACCTTTCGATGGACGGGCGTTACCCGCTATACTGCACTGTGGTGTCCGGACTTTCCTCCCCAATTACCATCGGCGCGATAAGGTGGCCTGCATCTTGCAAAGCTAAGCCAATTTGTTAATAAAAAAGGTGACATCTCTTATTAGTCAGCAGGGTATACAACGAGCTATTTTTATATTTGTTTTTGTTGATGTATTGCTTATGGAACCTTTCATTGTATCTGCACGTAAATATCGCCCACAAACGTTCAAAGATGTTGTGGGTCAACAAGCTATCACTGATACCCTAGAAAACGCAATCGCCCATAATCATTTAGCACAGGCCCTTTTGTTCTGTGGCCCTAGGGGAGTTGGAAAAACCACTTGCGCACGAATTTTGGCCAAGAAAATCAACCAAGATGGCACGGAACGTGAGGATGAAGATTTTGCATTTAACATCTTTGAACTTGATGCGGCTTCCAACAATTCTGTTGATGATATTCGAAGCCTAATAGATCAAGTGCGCATACCTCCTCAGGTTGGTAAGTACAAGGTCTACATTATCGATGAGGTACATATGCTCTCACAGTCTGCATTCAATGCATTTCTAAAAACCCTTGAAGAGCCTCCAAAGCATGCCATTTTTATTTTGGCAACTACGGAAAAACATAAAATCATACCTACCATTCTTTCTAGGTGTCAAATATTTGATTTTAAAAGAATAACGGTAAAAGACGCCGCTGAATATTTAAAATATATTGCTGGGGAGCAAGGCATAGAAGCGGAAGAAGATGCCTTGCATATCATTGCCCAAAAAGCAGATGGGGCGATGCGTGACGCACTTTCCATCTTTGACCGTGTGGTCAGTTTTTCTGGCAAACAATTGACGCGAAAGGCGGTCACCGAAAATCTCAATGTATTGGATTACGATACATTTTTTGAGACCACCGATCTCATTTTGACCCATAATATTCCTGAACTCTTGTTATTGTTCAATCGAACCCTTTCGCTAGGTTTTGATGGTCATCATTTTATCATGGGGCTCACTTCACACTTCAGGGACTTGATGGTTTGTCAGCAGCCTGAAACCCACATTTTACTGGAGGTTGGGGAAGGTGCAAAAAAGAAGTATGAAGAGCAATCCAAAAAAACATCAAGGGAGTTTTTGATATCTGCAATTGACATTTCAAATGAAGCTGACCTAAAGTATAAAGCGAGTAAAAACCAGCGATTATTGGTTGAGTTGACTTTAATGAAATTGGCTTCACTTTCATTCTCTGCAGAAAAAAAAAAGACTGAATCCATAATTCCGGCCACCTATTTTAGACAAAGGGATTTCGAAAAAACCAAGGAGTATTCCATTGTTGAAGAAGTACTACCACAGGCAGCAGAGGAACAAGAACAGCCGACTAAGCCTGAACGGGTGCAGGTCGAAAAACCCAAGCCCATTGAATTAAAAAATCTTCCCAATCGGGTGTCAGGTTTGTCTTTATCAAGCCTAAAGGCGAAAAAGGCCCATGAAGCCATAAAAAATCCTTCGATTGAGGAAGAGAACCTTCCTAGTGAAGCGTTTACGGAGGCAGAAATGCAAAAGTATTGGAACGCTTATATCCAAAAGATTGAGCGCCAAGGGAAAAAAATCATGGCAAGTAACCTTCAGACCGATGCCCCTAAATTAAAGGACGAAACTACCATTTGGCTCGAATTTCCAAACGGCACCATGAAAAAAGAGGTAGAACGCGAGCAAGGTCCATTGTTGACGTACCTCCGCGAAAACCTAAAAAATCACTCTATTGAACTTAAGATTTCAGTGAATGAGGAGAGTGCCAAAAAATATGCTTTTACCCCTGAGGAAAAATACGAGAAGTTACGTGAAAAGAACCCGGCGATAGATTTACTTCGGAAAGAGTTTGATTTGGACTTCTAGTTTTTCTTCCTTCCTAAAAAAGCAAATAGAAACATTACCAAAGCGGCGATGCCCATTCCCAAGGATTCACGACCCAATTCAATATTCATGGTTTTCATACCATCTTGAAGCGCCACACCCTCAAATTCTTCGGGCCAATGATACACAGCCAAGACAACATATATCACCCCGAGTACAATTGCCCAGGGAAGCTTTAATTTGTTGAACATAAAGCCTACTGAAGCCAAAGTAGCCAAAGCGTATAACATAATCCAAAATAACGAGTCAGGGTCGTTAAACTGTACTACAGCGGCAAAAGCAAAAAAGAGGGAGAAAAACCCACCTAAAATCTTATTTATCATATCAGTTTTGATGTTTTATATGGTTCTCTAAAATCGTAAAAAAGTCTGTTGCCTTGATTTCTTCATTTAGGTCCGCTTCGCTGCTGTTACTTATTATTACCGGCCAATGTTTTGGGTCTTTAGGTATTCTACCATGTGAGCCCTTTACCAGTTCCGCTTTTAATGGAATAACATCCATTACGGTTCGAAACCCCATTTTCTTTTTAAGTAATTTCCAAATGATTTTTGGTAGCACTAATTTGTCCTTTGGGTCGGTGAACATTTCAACGGGATCATAACCTGGCTTTTTGTGAATATCAACCATACGCGCATAGTCAGGCGCCTTGGCATCATCCAACCAGAAATAATAGGTGAACCATGAATCGGCATCGGCCACTACCACAAAATCACCAGAACGTGAGTGCTCAAGACCGGCTTTTTTCAATGCTGGTCCCTCGAGGACGCTTTCAACTCCTTCTGTCTCTTTTAAGATAGTCCTAACCTTCTCTTTTACTGATTCATCATTTAGATAAATATGGGCAACCTGATGGTCAGCAACAGCAAATGCTTTACTCGCCCCCGGGTCCAACAATTCCAAACCTCGTTCGAATCGAATACCCAGAAGGTCATTCTTACGGAATATCCGATTCAAATGGATGGGGTTGGTAACATCGGTAATGCCGTACTCTGATAAGATGATGATATTGGCATCTTTTTTTTCAAAGTGCTTGGCCAACTTTTCTACCTCAGTATCAATTTCTAGTAAGTCTTTTTTAATAATGGAAAAATCGTTGCCGTGACGTTGAATGTTATAATCAAGATGCGGTAAGTATACTAATGAAAGGGTTGGATTGTATAGTTCGTCAGTGATGATTGTAGCGTCCGCAATCCATCGACTGGACTTAATTGAAGTCTTTGGCCCCCAAAAACTGAACAAAGGAAAAGTGCCCAATTTTTCTTGCAGAGTATCTCGAAGGGAAGCAGGATAGGAATAACAATCGGGAATTTTTCTACCATCGGCCAAATAATTTGGTCTGGGTGTGACACCATAGTCGGCGGTAGAATACATGTTGTACCACCAAAAAAGATTGGCGCAAGTGAAGTCAGGGTTCTCGGCCTTGAGTTTGTCCCAAATCTTTGGTCCTTCAACGAGCTTGTTTGATTGCCGCCAAAATTTTACTTCACATTCGTCCTTGAAATACCACCCATTACCCACAATACCATGTTCAGCAGGTTCAAGTCCCGTTAAATAGGTGCTTTGGGCAGAACAGGTGACCGCAGGTACTACTGGTCTTACTGCCGCTCTTTTTCCTTTTTTTAAAAATGACGATATGAAGGGTGTATGCTCGCCAATCAAATGTTGCGAAAGTCCAACCACATTGATTACAACGGTTTTTTTCATGACAATTGCGAACTTACCCATTGCAACTCTCTCACAATGGAATCAACCAATGGTATTTTTAGTTCTTTTGGTAAAACATCCCACGTATAGGTTTCCACCTCAAGATGTGCCGACAAATTTGGGTTTTTAATTAAAAAATCAAAGGTCTTTTGAATTTGGTCCTGCGTAGAATAAAGCAACCCGAATTGTTCTAAAAAAATTGGTACATGAAAGTGTGCTCGTAACTCTTTAAAAGGGTTCTTATTAGCCAATATATTCGGCAAATCAGCATGGGTTTTGACTTTTCCTTCTTTTTGTTCTGTTACTTGATGAAGATAGGTGGGTTCATTAAAGACTTTAAGTGATTGCCATATTTCGGCAGTTTCTTCTTCATTCCACAAGATTTTCAACGCTGCACTGATTTGAATCTTACCCACTTTGATGCCAGCACTTTTAAGACGTGCAAAAGTGTCTTCAGGTTCTTCAAAGGCCAATGAAAAATGGCAAACATCGTAGCACAGCGTGATATATTTTTTAAGTAATCCTTCAGCTTCTTCAGCTCCAATCCCCTTTTCTTCAAAAGCTTTAATAGCTTGAGGCACCAAAAATTCTTGGTAGAATTGTAATACCTCATCGGTGTTCTCTAAAATTCCATCGGGTTCTGGTTCCACGTCAAGATGCAAGTGCTTTCCAGTTCTTTTTTCAATTTCGAACAACTCTAGAGCTACTTGCACCATATTGGCCGCTCCATTTTCCATGGCCCTTTCCGCCTCAGAATCATTTTTGTACCAGTGCTTGTACGATACGGGGGAAGTCGAAATACCACCATCCATACCCTCAGGCACTAATTTTTCAAGTTGCCCAAACAATCGAAGGGTATAAGTTAATCTTTCGACGGTGGTCCAATCAGGGGCGTGTACTTGGTCTTTTACCGGTCTTCCATGAAAGTCCCCATAGGGAAATCCGTTCATGGTAAAAACATAGAATCCATTTGCATCTAGCCAAGCTTTAAATTGTTCTAGGTTTTTGCCTTCAGTCAATTCTTCACTTGCCTTATTAGATAATCGAAGGCCAACACCAAAGTCATCTTCATTGACTAATGATGATTTTATTTTTGGTAGGTTTTCCTTTAGGCTATCCAATGTAATTTGCCAGTTGCTCCCAGGATGAATATTTGAGCAATAGGTAAGATGAAAGTGCTTATTCAATAGCATGTCACAAAGTAACGGCTTTTACCGCTTTCCTAGAATTAATGGCCTTTCGCATCACTGGAATATCAATTTCATTGACATCGTGCTTTGCACCAATCCCTTTTATTAGGGTAATTGTCAAAACACCTCCCAGATGCTCTCGAAACTCCTCTAGACCCTTTAAAAGCTCTTCTACTTCATTATCTGTACTAATGGGCAAATTCAAGTCAAAACCAATATCAGTCAACAAATTGATAACCCGATCAAGCGTTTTATCATCAATAAATCCTGTAGCATGGGCATAAGTGACATCCAAAGCAATGCCCATGGCAACAGCCTCACCATGTCGGAGTTTATATTGGGTCATCTGCTCTAATTTATGAGCGGCCCAATGGCCAAAATCCAATGGTCTTGACGAACCACTTTCGAAAGGATCTCCCCCATTTGCTATATGTTGCATATGCAATTCTGCACAGCGATGAATCATTTTCGCTGTTGCCTCAAGATCACGGTCTGCCATCTTTTTTGAATTGGCTTCCAAAAACTCAAAGAAATCGGCATCCTTAATGGCAGCCACTTTGACGGCTTCGGCAATACCCGAAATCCAATCACGTTGATCAAGGGTTTCTAAAAATGCAAGGTCGTTGATTATTGCATACGGTAATGCGAAACTTCCTAGAAAATTCTTCTTTCCAAAATGATTAATCCCGTTTTTCACCCCAACCGCTGCATCATTCTGTGCTAAGACAGTTGTAGGAATTCGAATGAGTTTTACCCCTCGATGTGCTGTTGCCGCTGCATATCCCACCATATCGATGACCGCCCCGCCACCGATGGCCAGTACAAATGAGTGCCGGCAAATATTCTTGACATTGATTGCATTCAAAACATCATTTAAATGATGCTCATCGACCTTGGAAAACTCACCTCCAGTCACGACCAGCATATCACGTAGCTGCAAGGTTTCACTATAATGTGCTGCAAAGGATTCAATATCCTTGGTCAGATTTGGGTTGGATGCTACAACTCCCGAATCCAGTACCACCAAAATTTTAATTGGATCTTGTGTGTAGGAATTTAAAATGTCTACCAAAAGCGTATTTTCAATTGAAAACAGGTTTTGAGTAAAATGCAGTTGATAATTATACTGCACTTCAAATGATTGCTTTATAGTAGGCAATTGTAGTTTCATTACACTTTATGTTACGGCAAACGCTTTGGCCAATCCAAAAGAAACGGGCAATAACAACAACATACCCAACACAACTGGAAGCTCTGCATATGCAGAGGCCATAGCAACGT
>CAYNUM010000149.1:0-6120 GCA_964400025.1 uncultured Croceivirga sp. | reverse complement strand
TGTTTAAACTGCAACAAAAATACGAAGAAGAACTGGCTTAGAAATCCCAACTCATCAAAGAATCATAGTTAGAGAAGATCCAAAGTACAATTGCAATCAAAGCCGGAACCCCCTGAACATAGAAAATGCGTTTAGAAACGGAAATGGCCCCATAGATGCCTGCTACCAGTACACAACCCAAAAAGAATAGCGCAATATAAGTAGCCCACAAAGGGTCTTGAATAAGTAATGACCAAAGTAACCCAGCCGCAAGAAATCCGTTGTAGAGGCCTTGGTTGGCAGCCATTGATTTTGTAGGTTCAAAAAGGTCTTTTGGGAAGTTTCTGAAAACCTTCGGTGCTTTGGTTGTCCAGGCAAACATTTCCAAATAAAGAAAGTAGCAGTGCAATAGTGCAACAAATGTTGTTAGTATTTTGGTCAGTAGTATCATGATTTCTTAAAAAAACGAGGGTCAACCGGCATAACGGTGCCACAATTATCGCAAGTCCTTAGTTCTTTGGAACTATAAAAGTGTTCAAAATGCCCCAAGAAATCTTTTTCGATATCGTTTAGGGTAAAATAGGCCTCATACAGTTTGTGGTTGCAATTGTCGCAATACCATAGCAAACCGTCATCAACCTGCATATGGTTTCTTTTTCGTTCAATGACTAGGCCAATAGATCCTTCATGCCTAACGGGGCTATGCGGAATTTTAGCAGGATGCAAGTACATATCTCCTGGGCCAAGTTCCATCGTTTTCTTTTGCCCATCTTCTTGAATATGCACTTCTATATTACCTTCCAGTTGGTAAAACAATTCTTCAGTCTCGTTGTAATGGTAATCCTTTCTGGCGTTGGGTCCGGCAACCACCATGACGATATAGTCTCCCGCTTCTTTATACAAATTTTTGTTGCCAACCGGTGGTTTTAATGTTTCCCTGTTTTCTTCCAGCCACTTATTTAGGTTGAATGGAGGTTGTATGGCCATGATAGGTTTTTTCGAAAGATACAAAACCTGTTATAAGAAATAAAAAGGCCACACTTTACAGCGCGGCCTTTTCAAACCATCAAAACACTTAATTAAAACACCTTTTTCGAATCTTATATTTTATTTTCTGAAGAAAATTTGAGTATAGTATGGGTTTCCTTCAGCATCTCTTTTGATACTTAATGTTGAATGTGTAAAATCACCTTCAATCGTATTTCTATGTGGTTCGCTATTTAGCCAACCTTCTAAGGCATCGTCAATTAACTGAAAATCTTTAGCAACATTTTCGGCAACGAAATTGGCCGATGTAACTTTTGAAACATTAGAGGCTCTGGAATTGAAGTGGTCGTGACTTAATTCACCTTTTGAAATCATATATTCATTATGCTCCAACGCATATTGATAAGACTCATTACTGAATTCCAGAACATCAAGCCCTTTAGACGCTCTATAGTTGTTAACCATATTAAATAATTCTTGTTCTTGAGCTGAAAGCTCAACAACTAGCGTTAGGTCTGGATTCTCACTGTTGTCAAATAAATCTTCCTCGTTGGAAACGGACTCTGAAGTACACGATGCCATACTAACCAGGAAAAGGGCGATTAAAAGATAACGTAGGTTCATTTTGTTCTTATTATGATTCAGAAATGGTTTTGTTTTGCTCTGCTAAAGTAGAAATGGGCCAGCTCGAACCATTAAAATCTCTTTGAGTTCACCTTTTTTTTCGATAACACGCAAAATATTGCCAGGTAGGGCCTTATCGACCAAATACACGGTTTATTTCACCGATTAAAAGCGCATTTCAAATGATTTTTTACCATTAAACCATTACGAGATGCATTTGGTCGGTGAAGAGATTAAAATGCTTTGGGTAAACTGTTAAAAAGTGTCGATGAGTAGAAATAATCGAAAGTCTAAATGGAGTTTGTTGGGGTATCACTCGATTTGAAGACCGTACTGAAAACAAAGTCGCCAATATCTCTGACCGGTTGATACAGAATAGACTCCTTTTGGGTTTCCTTATTGACGAAATTGAAAGAACTGGTTGCCTTTTCAAAGAATATCAATAGCCCGCCCAAGATGACCGCAACTTTGAGCATACCAAAAATACCTCCTGCGATTTTATTCAATAAACCCAACATGGCGAAATCAGCAATTTTGGTCAAAAGTTTTCCCGCAAAATGAACGAGTATTACAATGCCGGCAAATGTGATAAGAAAAGAAGTTATTTTAATGTACTTCATATCCCACTCAACATTTTTGGAGAGATAATCCCCAGCTACATATGAAAAGTGAATGGCTCCGTAGATACCTGCGATCAAAGCAATCAATGAAGCCAACTCTAAGAAGAGCCCATTGGCAAGACCTTTATAAAGGCCCCAAATCAAAAGAATTCCAAGAACAATGTCCAAAAAACTCATGACAGCATTTTGAACAAATATAATCTATAGCTATTTAGTAAAGTCAGTAGTTCAAGTCTTGTTCCATGGTCTCTTCCATGGCGTGAAGTTCAATTTGAATTTTTCGAATTAGGTGTAAGAGCAACAAAATAGAATTCATTCCGATGCCAAATATTAAAATTGCCCAAAATGGAAAATCGAGGAAGAAAAGAACAATGCACAGCAACAGTATGCCAGCCATTATGATGTAGTTCCCAAAGCTGCCCGATTGTTTCGTAGAATTTTCAACCATTTTAGATAGGTTTTCATTAAGTATGGGGTCGTTTTGCATTGTAAGTGATTTGATTGATAACAGAACAAAAATAGATAATAGGCCATCATAATTATATGGAATCTCGGTCAATTGTGTAACTGGAATAATTGCAATTACAAATGGTCATTTTCACCCGATTTTTGACGGTAAACAATTCGGCCTAATTACCTTTGCCTAATGGCGCGTGATATAAAATTAAAGGAGCGATGGGAAAAGCTGGTAGAGAAACTGTCCACTCAATTTTCAGATGGGGACCCTTTGGAACTTGACGGTATAATCTATCTCGTTGGAGTTCAAGAATTGGGGCAATTAAATAGAAAGTTCAAAAAGGACGAAAAAGTTAACTTAATGCATATTGCCATATGCCGATTGTTAGAACCCTATGGGTATTATCAATTTGATTATTTCGATGATGAAGGTTGGCCTCACTACATGATTAAAGAGAACTTGCCTCCCCTAAAATCTGGAGAACAGTCTGTTTTGATGAAAGAGGCTTTGGTGAATTATTTCATGGAAAAAGAATATATAGACTAATGGAACTACAGAAACCCTATTACGCGGTCATTTTTACCAATAAGAGAGGAGAAGGAGATTTTGGATATGGTCAAATGGCCGAAAGGATGGAGCAATTGGCCAAACTACAACCCGGTTATCTAGGCTTTGAAAGCGCTCGCGCAGATTTGGGCATTGCCGTTAGCTATTGGAAAAGTTTGGAGGCAATCGCAAATTGGAAGGCAAATATAGAACATGAAGCGGCTCAAAATCGCGGTAAAAGTATTTGGTATAGCTGGTACAAAGTGAGGATATGTAAAGTGGAAAGAGAGTATGAATTTGGCACCATGTAAACCTTAAGTTCTGGGCTTTGAAATGGTTCACCAATCCCCTAATTTTAAGCCGTAAAAAAAATCTTGCCAGCTAATGAAAGAAGTCGTTCGTTTTTCGAATTTGGATAGATCCGAGGTCATCGAAAAAATATCCAAAGCAACATTTGACCTAGTCGTGATAGGTGGGGGTATTACTGGTGCGGGCATAGCATTGGATGCAGCTTCCCGTGGACTCAAAGTAGTGTTGTTGGAAAAAGGTGACTTCGCTTCGGGTACCAGCAGTAAATCGACCAAATTGATTCATGGAGGTTTGCGATATCTCAAACAATTTGATTTTTGGCTGGTCAAAGAGGTAGGTTCAGAACGTGCAATTGTGCACAAATTGGCACCTCATTTAGTATTGCCTGAAAAGATGTTATTGCCCTTAATTGAAGGGGGTTCATATGGCAAATGGTTAACAAGTATAGGGCTTAAGGTATATGACATTTTGGCCCAGGTGACCGGCGATGACAAACGCCAAATGCTTGATAAGAAACAAGCACTTAAACTAGAACCACTACTTCCCAAGAAAATATTGAACGGTGCCGGTTTTTATGCAGAATATCGAACAGACGATTCGAGGTTGACTATTGAGAACATAAAGACAAGTCTTGATTATGGTGCTGTGGCCCTCAATTATGCTAAGGTCACCGACTTCACCTATGAAAATGATACCATATCAGGCGTCATTGTAGAAGATGGCATTTCGGAAGAACGCCTAGAGCTAAAGTCAAAATACGTTATCAGTGCGGCTGGCCCCTGGGTTGATGAACTTCGTTCAATTAACCAATCTAAAAAGGGTAAACGCTTACATCTGACAAAAGGGGTGCACTTGGTATTTCCATTTGAAAAGCTTCCCGTTAAACAATCCGTCTACTTTGATATACCCGATGGTCGAATGATGTTTGCCATTCCAAGAGGTAAAATCACCTATGTGGGTACTACCGATACCAATTATAATTCGGATAAGGATGATATCAGAACCGATTTAGCAGACGCCATTTATCTGATTTCAGCCGTGAACAACATGTTTCCTGAGATTGAATTGGAGATGGATGATATAATTTCGTCTTGGGCAGGGCTTCGACCTTTAATTCATGAAGAAGGAAAATCAGCCTCTGAATTATCGCGTAAAGACGAGATATTTACTTCAGACAGCGGTTTGATAAGTATTGCTGGTGGTAAATTAACAGGCTATCGAAAAATGGCCGAAAGAGTGGTCAATCGTATTTCAAAGAAACTCGAAGAAGATCATAATATTGATTTGAAGGAATGTCATACCGATGAAATCCCATTATGTGGCAATGAATTCAAAAAGTTCAAGCAGGTCAAGAAATACATAAAGCAGGTCTATGATCAAATTGAAAGTGACGGGTTTTCAGAATATGACGCCTGGTATTTGGTCACAACATATGGAAAACAGACCGAACAAATTTTGAAATATTACGCTTCGTTCAAAAACAAAGAAGCTGGCCTACGTATGATTCGAGCAGAACTCAAATTTGGAATGGAGTTCGAAATGGTGACCAATCCTATGGATTTCTTTATTCGAAGAACAGGGCGCTTGTATTTTGATATAGACAGTGTTCGAACCTATCTGAAACCAGTGCTCGATGATCTGAAAAAGGCTTATGGTTATAATGCATCGCAAATTCTGTTCTTTGAAGAACAAATGGAACAAGAATTGGAGCTTCATTCCAATTTTTCATTAGAGCGTGAACGGATCTAGTCGAGTTTCTCAGTTAATTTTTTAAAACTCTTTTTTGGGTCTTTGTTCTCGTACAAGATACCATAGATCGAATTTATTATTGGGGTCTTTGACTTTTTTTCAAGTTTGTTCATCAATAAATACGCACTTTTTGCAGCATAATAGCCCTCTGCTACCATGTTCATCTCTAGCATGGCACTCTTTACAGTGTAACCCTTGCCAATCATATTGCCGAACATTCTATTGCGGCTAAAGGTAGAATAACCCGTTACCAGTAAATCACCGAGATACGCTGAGTTATTGATGTTACGTTTCATTTTATGCACCCGGTCAATAAATCGTTTCATTTCGCGAATGGCATTACTCATCAAGACGCTCTGAAAGTTATCTCCATACCCTAAACCATGGGCAATTCCTGCTGCGATGGCATAAATATTCTTTAACATCGCGGCATATTCTGTACCCACAATATCATCAGATATTTTGGTGCGTATGTAATGACATCTTAGTTGTCTGGCCAAGAGAACCGCTTTTTCAGTATCTGAACAGGCAATGGTCAAATAGGAAAGTCGTTCCATAGCGACTTCTTCTGCATGACAGGGGCCAGTAATTACTCCGATGTTTGGATAAGGAATATCATATTTATGGTGAAAATGTTCACCTACTATTTGACCTGATTCTGGTACAATTCCTTTGATGGCAGAGAAAATAACTTTATCACCTATGGGTTCCTTTAGATTTTCCAATTCTTTTTCCAAAAAGGCAGAGGGTATGACGAATAACAAAACTTCAGCTTTGTTGACCGCTTCATTTATATCAGTGGTCAGTCGCAAAAAATCAATATTGAGCTCTACCGAACTTAGATAGCTA
>CAYNUM010000148.1:0-6147 GCA_964400025.1 uncultured Croceivirga sp. | reverse complement strand
ATTTGGGTTTAAAAGCGTAAGTACCGTAGTGGGCTGCAGAATGCGGGTTTTTTTCCCCTTGATTGTTCCATACTTCGCGCTCTACAGTTTTTGCCACAGCGTATTGTTCGTTGATGTTTTGATATTGTTTGGCACTTATCCATACTGCAACACCTAACAACAATGCAACGATAATCATAGAGATACGAACCCTTCCTTCTCGAAAAAGCTCTTTGGTCTCTTTCAAAAATGTTTTTGCAATCATAACGCAGGCTCTTTTAGGTTCATCGTATCCAAATAGAAATTTTCCAATTCATTGAGTGAAATGTTTTCCACTACGAATTCTTGTTTTAATTGCCCGTCCTTCATTATTCCGACATGGGTTCCTACTTCTTTTGCACGAAATAAGTCATGGGTTGCCATCAGGGTTGCCACACCTTTTGTTCGAAGTTTTTGCAATAACATACCGAATTCGTTACTGGCTTTGGGGTCCAAACCAGAGGTAGGTTCATCCAACAGCAAAACCTTGGCTTCTTTGGCCAGCGCGATTGCGATACCTACTTTTTGTCGCATACCCTTAGAGAAAGTCGAAATACGTTTGTCAAAAGCTTCTGGCTGTAAGCCTGATTCTTCCAAGAAATCTTTTAAGGTTGAATTGGACAATTTCTTTCCTGCAATTCCCGAGAAATAATCCAAGTTTTCAACAGCGGTAAGGCTTGGATAAAGCATCAGGTTTTCTGGAATGTAAGCGAGAAACTGTTTTGTGGCTTTTGGGTTTTCTTGAACGTTGAGTTGATTGATAGACGCACTTCCTGTAGTAGGCTCAATAAAACCAAGCAACAAGTTGATGGTAGTGGTTTTACCTGCTCCATTAGCACCAAGAAGGCAATAAATATCCCCTTCCTTAACATTAAGACTGAGTTGGTCAAGTGCTATTTGATTCCCATATTTTTTAGTTAGACTAGTTGTTTCAATCATCGTTATTGCATATTTAGGGATTCGTTTAAACTACAGGATAAGTCAAAAAAAACTCCCAAACTGTTCATTAACAGAATGGGAGTCTTTTTCATATTCAATTAGATTTTACTGAACGTTCAATACAAACGAAAGGTTAAAGTCAGTATCACCGTCAGTAGATCCTGAAGTAGCAGTCTTTACATCAGGTTGGTGTTGTAATCTCACCGTAAAGTTTCCGCCGGCAGTAGGGGTTGCGCTAGTTGTCCAAGTAGTGGAAAGACCCAATGGATTTCCATTACCGTCTTCATCATTGTAATTGATGGGGTCAGAAGCCGTGTCTACATTACCATTGCCTGTTGGGTTGGCAAAGGCACCTTCAGTGAAACTAAAGAAGAATTGATGTTCATCATCTTCTTCTGCAATCTCATCACCAATATCTTCTGCTGGCTCTTCCAAAGCGTTAAGAATAATAAATGACAAGTTATAAGTAGCGTCCGTACTCAAGGTAATCCCAGCTGGGTCAACCTCTAATTCTTGGACACCTAGACCATCCGGATCAACAGCTGTAACAGTAACTACATCAGTTGCGTCCCCAGTATTGGTAAATACCAACGATACGTTAGTGATTACCTCAAGTTCGTTCTCTTCTTCTGGAGCAGCATCATCGTCGTCACTACAGCCTATAATTGTAATAGCACCAAATAGTAAGGCAATTAATTTCAGATTTTTAAAAAATTCAATTGTTTTCATTCTTCGTTTTTAAGTGATTAAATTCAATTTTCTTGGTAAAATAAAGCCGTAAAAATAACATCGATATTTTAAAATTAGGCAGTTTTTGCAACTGAGTTGCATTTAGATTTTGAAATTTTTGTTAATTCCTATTTTTTTGGGACTTAAATTGATAATTCAGCGTAAAAATGATGTTTCTTCCGGGTTCATCGGCGAAATATCGCATTTCATTAAGGTAGTCTCTATAGCTTGTATTTAAGAGGTTGTGTACAACAATTCCAACGTTAAGGTTTTTCCAACCAAAACTCCAAGACGCATTTAAAAGGAAAAACCCATCAGTTGGATCCGCAAAGTCAAATATTTCTGAATTGGTACTGAGAACGACCGAACCGTCAACCAAGCTCTCAGGTGTAATGGTCCTTGGTGCTTGAAATTGTTTAAAGGTATAGCTGGGTCGAAGGGTGAATCTTGAGGAATCGAACTTCCAAAAGCTACCTTGATTCCAAGTCAATTCATAATTTGTAGAAATTGGGGGTTGATTGATCAATGGGTCATTGTCTCCAATATTTGTTGACCACAAGAAGCTAATTCCCAAAGTACCCGATAGTTTTGTATTCCATTCTCGGGTCCAATTATAGTCCGCACCGAAGAATAAGGCATCTACTTGGTCAAAAATAAATGCTGGCATCGGACCTCTGATGGTACCAAACACTCCAATTGGTCTGTCAAAGATGTAATTTTCAATATAATGCGAATACACGGTTAAATTGTGCAAGTTTCCATTGTTAAAAGTTTGAAACTCGTTTATGAATTTATATCCCCGTTCTGGATTCACATCACTTTGCTCCAAAGCGATTACTTCAGAAGTACTCAGCTGGCCGTTATTGTCTTGAAAACGTAATAGCCCAAAGGTAGTTTTAAAGCCATGCTGGCCAAAACTAAAGAGTTCTTCCATATTTGGTGTTCTCCAAGCAGTTCCAATATTGGTTCGAAATGAGGAGTTTTCAGATATTTGTCTGACATAGCCTAATGAACCAGTAAAGTTGGTAAAGCTGTAATTGTCCCTAAAAATGTCTTGATTGGTCTCTCGACCTCTCACATCATTGGTCTCAAAATCAAATCGAATGCCGGCCTCCAAGGTATTTTTACCAAATTCTAAATTCTCGACTACAAATGCACTAAAGCGATCGGTGTTGTAATTGGGGATGAAAGGCGTGGTTTGTGTACCTGGGTTATTGTCATTGTTTTGACTGAAATACTGTACACCCGCCAATCCATTCAATCCAAACCATTCAGGATGCTTCCATTCCAATTGGTAATCGTAGGTCAGCAAATCAAGATCAATAATTGGTAGTTCAGAATTTCGACGTACATCGAACTCATCTCTTTTATTAAGCTGTATGCCTCCAATAAAAGTGAGTCTGGCTCCATCATCATACCACCAGTTGATTTTAGCTTTTGCTAAATGATGTTGCGTAGTCTGATTGGGCTGGTTGATATCATATGAAAAAGGATTTATTATTATCGGTTCAGTGGAATTTATGGCTCGAATAAATGAATCTGGACTATTGGCTATAGATGACCGTAATAAAGCTAAATTCTGGTCTACAAAACTGTAATTGATTTGAAAATCCCATTTAGTAAGATGGCGAAGTACACCAACACTAAATGCTTTTTCTTCTTTTCCTGAATTTGTCAAGTTATAATCGGGGGCGTTTCTATCACCTATTCTTGCATAACTTCCGTTGGCGAAATAGCTCCAGTTTTTCGTCCCTTGTCCGATTTCAAAATTTGCATTGTAGCCTCTACCATTGGTTTGATATCCCGTGCCTACTTCCGCGTAAGTCGGATTGTTCAACAATAAGGGGTTTAGTTCGACAATTATTGCGCCACCTAAAGCCTCAGGCCCATAGCGTACCCCGGCAGCCCCCTTAACCACGGTGATACTGCTTGCTGAGGTAATATCAATTTCAGGAGCATGATCGGTGCCCCAGTTCTGAAAGCCATGTTTTAATCCATTGTTTAATATCAAGATTCTATTACCGTACAAACCATGAATAATAGGCAACTGAACATTTGACCCATTGGAAGAAAATGTAACCCCTTCTATTCCAGCAAGGGCAGATGCCAATGATTGTGTTGGATTACTTACAATATCGGCCTTGCTTACGGTAACCTGAGAAATTGTTTCGGTCCCCTTTTCTTTGGCCCGCTCTGCTTGAATGGTCACTTCGTCCAAACCGGTAACCTCTTGGGTCAAATAGAACTGCAATTCTGAACTGTGGTCATGTTCTTTCTTCGAATTGGAGTAGCCTACACTGGATATGATCAGGGTATTTTGCTTTGAGCAGAGACCTTCAATTTTGAATTTGCCGTCAGTATCCGTGGTGGTATACTTATCGGTACCATCGACTTTAATAGCGGCATAGGGAATCGGTTGGTTAGTGTCAACATCCAATACTTGACCACTAACAGAATAACTACATTGGTCGTTTTGCGCATTGATTTGATTAGAAAAAAACGCAAACAATAAAACAATAAGAAGCTTTGGCTTCATTAGAACAGAGTCTTAGATTCTAAAACTGAATTATGGGGTTCACTCCAAATAACTACAGTTATTTGGAGATAAAAATTGAAGAAATTCTAGACTTGGTAGGGGGGAGGTCTTACTGAATGGGCACTATAATAAGAGGCTTTCAAAAGCCTACTCTCGTAGTCGTTTTTTGGAAGTTCGAATTCAGTCGTGACGTTTTCATTTACAAAATGGAACGTGGTTGTAACAGAAAATTCGGCATTTAAAATGAACAATGCATTTTCGCAGAGTTTACATTCTTTGTCACTGTCACCGGAGCCATTGTGATCTTGGTTGTGATTATTACCAATATGGTGATTATGTTCACAGTGGTGCGTATTATCGTGGTGAAGCTGTATGTGAATGGCCGCAGAAATAACCTTGAATACAATCAAGGCGATTAAAAATAAGGAATACGTTACCTTTTTTGGACCCATAGGCCGCAAAGCTAATTTTTTTTGAAATAATAAATGGCCCTAAAAAGCAATTTACTTTTATTCATTCTATTTAAAAAGAAAACTCATCCCAAAACGTGATAGCATTTTCTTTGAAAAACCCCAAAAGAAACTGAATTGCCCAAAAAGCCAACCGACCGCCACAAGTAATACTTGGTAGATTGGCAATATGATAAAAACTCTAAGTGGCCAATAAATCCATCCACTGACAGTATCTCTTTGTAGCCCAATAAGGTCGAGCAATGGTGCTGCTAGTCGGGCTGAAAGGCTCCCGGTGATAGCGAAGACGATAAAAATGGCAATCATTTCCCAGCGATAGCGAGTCACCCATTTATTCTTCAGTTTTTCAAAACACCATAGAAAGAATCGAAGCGCTATATAATAGCCGATTATGGTAATACCAATGGTGAACGGCCATTCCCATTGCGTATTGTTGAGTCCAAAAAGATGAAGCAATCTTCTGGAAATGTAATAGGCGGTTGCCAAGGTCAATAAAAAGCCCAATAAGGGAAATAAATACTGCCAATTCTGAACGATATCCCAGCGCTGCTTTATTCTATTCATACTTTAAATTTAGGCGTAAGCACCTTTATCAATTAAAAAAAGCCACTCCTTAACAGAATGGCTTTTTGTAGTTTTTACAGTCAAAATCTTATTTTCCGAAAAGGCCCCCAAGAAGACCACCAAGACCTCCTTTTTTCTGACCACCGCTATTCAATACCATTCCAGCCAAATCATCAAGGTAGCTTCCGTCACCGTCGCTGTCCAATAGAGATTCTATTAGGTTTTGCTGTTGATTTGCAGCACTACCACCGCCCATAAGGCCACCTAACAACCCAGACAATGCATCAGGACTTGATACGTTCTGTTGACGTGTTTGTTTTCCTAAGAAACCCAACAGAATAGGCGCGGCTACTTGTAAGATTTGTGCGATTGAACCTGCGTCCAATCCAGATTTACTGCTTAAAGCGCTTTCAACCTGCGTTTGCTTGCCTCCAAGAATATGACCTAGAATTCCGGCACCATCATCCATTACCGATTTATCCACACCACCACCGAAGAGGCCCCCAAGGTCATTTAAGATGCTACCATCATGTTTTGATGATAGTGCATTCATTAATCCTTGAGCCCCATCAGGAGTCGAAGCATTTCGTTTCATGGCACCCATTAGGATGGGCATGGCCATAGAGAGTACATCAGCTGTCTTGCCTTCAGACTGATTGGTCTGACCTGCGACTCCGCTAATCAATTGTTTGCCCATTGGGCTATTCAACATATCTAATAATCCAGACATAATGTTAAGTGTTTAGAATGAATTTGGAATGTACAAAACTGTCACCAAATTCTCTACACAATTGTCGTTAATTTAAAAGTTCAATGACCTGTGCGGCCAATTCCAATCCGATTCTATCTTGGGCTTCAACTGTAGAGCCTCCAATATGCGGGGAAAGTGAT